>JAYTRP010000648.1:0-9413 GCA_043746145.1 Hyphomicrobiales bacterium
ACCAAGAGGGAATCAGAAATCGCAGCCGAGAGCTAGGTTTTTAGAAGTGTCCAACTTCGACCTGGTTGCGCCAAGGAACGCTAGTGCGAGGCCGAGCGATACACAAATGCCTCACGAGCCGAGTTGCTCATTTTACGACCTCAAAACCTCTAAAATTTTAAACATCTAAACTGAATCGATCACCTGGGCGTCCCCGATCAGGGGAGGGTTCTGATTGGCCTACATCCGCCTCATGCGACCAATACCGATGGCCGCGCGCCGCCAACACAAGGCAACCCCGCATCCCACGCAAGAACGCCTTGCCAGCGGAAGCGCCGCACCGTCAAAACAAAAAATACCTCTGCGCCATCGGCAGCTTGTCGGCGGGTTCGCACACCAACAACACCCCGTCCGCCGTCACCGCATAGGTCTCCGGGTCCACCGTAATCTTCGGCATTGCGCCGTTGTGGATCAGCGACGCCTTGCCGATCTTGCCGCGCGTGTTCTCCACCGCGACCATCCGCTTATGCACCTTCAGCTTGCGATCCAGTTTGCCCTCGATCGCCGCGCCCGACACAAACGTCAGCGACGAGCCTGTGCGCGCACGCCCGTAGGCGCCGAACATCGGGCGGTAGTGAACGGGTTGCGGGGTTGGGATGGAGGCGTTGGGGTCGCCCATCGCGGCGGCGGCGATCACGCCGCCTTTGATCACCAGATCCGGCTTTACGCCGAAGAAGGCCGGGGTCCACAGGACCAGATCGGCGAGCTTGCCTTTTTCGACCGAGCCGATGTGCTTGGACACGCCATGCGCGATCGCGGGGTTGATCGTGTATTTCGCGATGTAGCGCTTGACGCGGAAATTGTCGGCGCGCGCGCTGTCGGGGGCGAGCGCGCCGCGCTGGCGCTTCATCTTGTCGGCGGTCTGCCACGTGCGGATGATCACCTCGCCGACGCGGCCCATCGCCTGACTGTCGCTCGACATCATCGACAGCGCGCCCAGGTCGTGCAGGATATCCTCGGCGGCGATCGTCTCCTTGCGGATGCGGCTCTCCGCGAAGGCGAGGTCCTCAGGGATAGAGCTGTCGAGATGATGGCAGACCATCAGCATGTCGAGATGCTCGTCGAGCGTGTTCTTCGTGTAGGGCCGCGTCGGGTTAGTTGACGATGGCAGCACGTTCGGCAATTCGGCGACGCGGATGATGTCGGGCGCGTGGCCGCCGCCCGCGCCCTCGGTGTGGAAGGCGTGGATCGTGCGGCCTTTGAACGCCTTGATCGTGTCCTCGACAAAGCCGCTCTCGTTGAGCGTGTCGGTGTGGATCATCACCTGCACGTCGTAATCGTCGGCGACAGACAGGCAGCAATCAATCGCGGCCGGCGTGGTGCCCCAGTCCTCGTGCAGTTTCAGCGCGCAGGCGCCAGCTTCGACCTGCTCGACCAGGGCCGCGGGTTTTGACGCGTTGCCCTTGCCGGCAAAGCCCAGGTTCATTGAAAAATCGTCGGCCGCTTCGATCATCCGTGCGATATGCCAGGGTCCGGGCGTGCAGGTGGTCGCGAACGTGCCGGTCGCAGGGCCTGTCCCGCCGCCGAGCATCGAGGTGACGCCGCTCATCAGCGCCTCCTCGATCTGCTGCGGGCAGATGAAGTGGATATGCGTGTCGAATCCGCCGGCGGTGAGGATCTTGCCCTCGCCCGCGATTATTTCGGTGCCCGGGCCGATGATGATGTCGACATTCGGCTGAATGTCGGGATTGCCGGCCTTGCCAATGGCGGCGATCATCCCATCCTTGATTGCGACGTCGGCCTTCACGATCCCCCAATGATCGATGATGACCGCATTGGTGATGACGGTGTCGACCGCGCCCTTCGCCCGCGTCACCTGGCTCTGCCCCATCCCGTCGCGGATCACCTTGCCGCCGCCGAATTTCACCTCCTCGCCATAGGTGGTGAAGTCCTTCTCGATCTCGATGAACAGCTCCGTGTCGGCAAGCCGCATCCGGTCGCCCTTGGTAGGCCCGAACATGTCGGCGTAGGCGGCGCGGGAGAGGATGGTGGCGGCGTTGCGTTTGGGGGGCATGGGGGCTCGCGACGGTTGAAATCGATTAGAAGGGCGAAGACTTGGGTTAGCTCAGCAATTCCCGGAAATCTCGATCGCGAGCGGCCTGTCGATCAAAAGTCAATGTTGTCTCGCAGCCGGCAGCCTGGTTCAGCGCCCCGATCAATCGATCGGCAAAATTATGCTGAATTGTATTCGACTTACTGATCGCTTCGAGCACGCTGTCGCGATGTTGGATGACCAGCGCGGGATGACGTACGATCTGGTTCAGCGCTTGCCGTATCCAATCGTTTTCCCACTTGTAGGCGCGTTGCAATGTCCACGCGAATTCCACGAGAACGATTACGTTGACATAAAGCGTCGCCTCTCCGCCCTCGTCTAATAGCTTGGTAGCAGTTACCGCTTGTCGTTGATCGTCGCCCGTAAAAACTCGAACGAGTATGTTTGTGTCCAGACCGATCATTCTGCGGCCGGCCTGCGTTGCACGGGCGCGCCGCCATTCTCACGGACGATCCGTTTTTCATCCTCCCCGAGGGCGTCTGCGACCCTCTCATCCATCTCCGCAATAGTCAGAGGCGGCGAAGGGACTTCCGCCTCGAACAGACCTGCCCAACCCGCGGCCGTGCCGGTGATTGCGCGGAAGAAAACGTCGCCCTCCAAGGTGAGGAAAAATTCGACGTCGACGCCTTCTCGAATAGCAAACTTCTCGCGCAGTTCTCTAGGTATGACGAGCGTTCCGTCGGGGCCGACTTTTGTTCGGTACGTGGGCATACCTACCTCCCGGTGCTCTGGACCTACTCTATCACACCTTCCCCATCACCTCGCCCCGGAACCCCACCGCGTGCCGCCTGCCAGCGAGGGAGACCAGTCGCACCGTGCGGCTCTGGCCGGGCTCGAAGCGGGTCGCCGTGCCGGCGGGAATGTCGAGCCGGAATCCTTTGGTCTTGTCGCGCTCGAACGCCAGCGCCGGGTTGGTCTCGAAGAAATGGTAGTGCGAGCCGACCTGGATCGGCCGGTCGCCGGTGTTGGAAACATCCAGGGTCAGCGTGTCGCGGCCTTCGTTCATGACAATATCGCCGGGCTCGGCGAGCGTCTCGCCGGGGATTAGTTTGTCGTCGGCGCCGCGAATCGGATTGTGCACGGTGACGAGCTTAGTGCCGTCGGGAAATGTCGCCTCGACCTGGATGTCGTGGATCATCGCCGCGATCCCGTCCATCACTTGATCGGCGGTGATCACATGCGCGCCGGCCTCCATCAGTTCGGCGACCGAGCGCCCGTCGCGCGCGCCCTCGACGACGAAATCGGTGATCAGCGCGATCGCTTCAGGATAGTTGAGCACGACGCCGCGCTCCAGGCGCTTGCGCGCCACGATCGCCGCCATGGCGATCAGCAGCTTGTCTTTCTCTCGCGGCGTCAGATTCATGGAGCCCTCTAATACTTTTAGCGCGACAATGAGGGCGTTCGCGAGCCCGCGCAAGGTCTGGCGGCGGCGCTAGAACCCAGGCGCGGCGTTGATCGGGTCGGACACGCGGTACAGGACGAAGACCTGAACCGGCGCATTTCCAAACATTCGAGGCAATCGCTCGATCTCCTCGACATGACGAAATCGCTGCGAAAGCTCGGTGACGAAGTCTGGCTCTCCAAAAGCGAGCCCGGGCGCATCGAACAGTTCTGGGTCTGGCGGCGGCAGGAAAGTCCAGCGGTCGCGCTCTTCCGCCTGCAGCACAAGGGGCGCCGCGGCGCCGTAATAGGTCAACATCGACGTCGAGGCGTAGCCGTGGGCGAGTATGAACGGAGCGTCTTGCGCATGCGCGCGCGCGAAAACCTCCCCTGTCAGCTCGCGCCATCCGCCGACGCGGGCAAGCGGATCGCTGCGCCCGAAGGAGGGCCAATGCGTCGCGGCGTGCCCGTAGATCACCGCGATCGCGAGCAGCCCGAGCGCTGGCGTCGCGAAACGGACGAAGCGCAGTGATGCGCGCGTCGCCACGGCGTCGGCGGCGATCAGGATGAGCGGGGGAAACAGCGGCGCGAGCCAGTTTGCCTGCACGCGGTCGTGCAGGGAATGTGCGAGAAAATAAAGGAAAGCGGGCAGGACATACGCGCCCAGAAGATTTCGGGGCTCGTCGTCGGATTCGCTCGTACGACCCCAGGGCGTCAAGGCGGCGGCGAGCGCGAGCACGGTGACCGGGTTTATCAGCGCAATCTGCGACCCCAGGAATTCGACGAGATAGCGCGGCGCCAACCCGGTCGCGCCGATTCGTCCTCCCTGCTTCAGCAAGGTCGCCCAGCCATGGCTCGCGTTCCAGGCCAGAAACGGCCCGAGGATCGCCAGCGCGAGCAACGCCGCCAAGTAGGGGCTGGGCCGGCGCAGCGAATCCCGCAGCGAGGGCGTCGTGACCAGCGCCAATACAACCCCCAGCCCGAAGAAGCCGGCGGTGAGTTTCGATAGGCCGGCAAGGCCGAGCGCGAGGCCGACGCCCGCCCAGGCCCAGCGCTGACCGCGCCAAGCCTCGACCAGACCGGCGAGCGCGAGCGTCGAGAACAAGACCAGCGGCGCGTCAGGCGTTGCGAGAATCTCGCCCGCGACCAGCGGCGCCGAAAGCCAGAACAGCGCAGCCAACGCCGCGCTTTCCGCCCGCCCGAACAAACGCCAAGCTATTATCGCCATTGCCACGGGCATCAGCGCGAGCGCGATGACGTTCAGCGCGCGCACGCCAAATTCATGGGGGCCAAACAGCGTGGTCGAGGCGCGAATCCAGGCGGCGATCAGCGGCGGATGATCAAGGTATCCCCAGGCGAGCGAGCGTGACCACAAGGTGTAATAGGCTTCGTCGAAGGTCAGCTCGACGTGGCCGATCAACCCCAACTGCGCTGCCGTGATCGCGAGCCCGGCCGCAATGGCGGCGAGCGCTGCGCCGGACAGCTTCAAAACCAGACCCTCGGCGCTTCCTGTCCGCGCAAAACCCGCATCGCGGCGATCAGCAGTTCGCGTAGCCGCTGCGGCGCCGGCGTTGCGGCGCGGGCGACTAGGATTCCGTCGACGACGCTGGCGCCGGCTTCCAGCGGCGCGCCTGGAGCCGCGACGACTTCGTCCATCGCCGCGCGTAACGCGTCGAGTTGGCCCGGCGCCTGGGCGTCAATGAACGCCAGCGTCGCTACGGCGCGCGCTCCGTTGCCGATCGCGGCGCGATCGAGCGTCGCTCCCGCGTTCTCGATGCGCAAGGCTTCAGCGAATACGAGCCGGCCATCCCGGCGTAAACGCCAATCGTCACGCAGCGCTGCGTCGATCCGCGTTTCGCCATGGGCGAGGCGTCCAAATACAATGGCTTCGACCAGCAGCAGCGACCCGCTCTTGGCGATATCGGCCTCGAGTCGGCGACGAAATCGCGCGCCCTCGAACAGCAGCGTCTCCTGCGGCGCCCAGACTAGCGCCGCATCCGGGCCGACTTCCAGCCGTGTTTCGACCAATGTCGGCTCGCCGTCGGCGCGGTAGATCTTCTCCTGGCTTTGTGTGGTCGCCAGCGCCCTGGCGCCCGGCGCGAGCGCGATCGTGATTTTAGTATGGTCGCCGCCCGCCATGCCGCCGCCGGTGTTGACGATCACCGCCTCGCATTCAGCGCCACTGCGCGGAAAGCGGGCGCGCAATCCGCCCGTCTCGTAGAGGCTCGCGGCTTCGGTGCGCGCCCCTGCGCGCGCGAAGCGCAGACGAACCTCGCCACGCGCGCGCTGTCGATGCGCGGCGACGGAACCGTCGGCGGAAGTCGGATTGGGGATCGCGTCCATGGCGCTACGGGTCTCGGACAAAGCTCCACGACGCTATAGCGAAATTGGCTGGCCGGTGTTGCGGGAAGTCCACAGCGCCGGGAATTTCGCCGCGCTATAGAGAACCTTGGCGAGGCTCTCCTATGACGTGGGTTACCAAATCGACGAGCAAAGACGAGGCGGCGGACGCAGCGCAATTTCTGTCCCGCTTCGCCTATGTCGTGATCGCCCTCGCGGCGCCGACCTCGGCTGTGCTCTACGATCTCGGCATCTTCGTCCTGTTTCCGATTGGCGTCGTCTCGCTGGTTTTCGCAGCTCTGCTCGACCCTCCGGCGCGCCTTGGTTCACGGGTCTTTCGCAGCTTAACCCAGCCGGTCGTCATGATCGGGCTCGTCATGCTCGCCTGGGCGCTGCTCTCAATTCTGTGGACGCCGTTCTCGGTGGCGGCGGGACAGCATATTCTCAAACTGAGCCTGTGGGCGGTCGCGGTCTGCCTCGCGCTGACGATGACACGCGGCCATGCGCGCGCGACCGACCTTTATCTTTTCTCCTACGGCCTCGTCCTGGCGATGGTCGCAATACTCGTCGCTTACATCGCCTCGCGGCAAGGAGCGCCGATCGCCTTTGAACGAATGGCGGATGGCGGCACGCTGATCGCCACGACGCTGTTCTCCGCGATGGGGGGATTGGCCGCGCGCGGCCGCAACGGCTGGGCGCGGTTGCTGCTGGTGCTGGCGTTCGTCTACGTGTTCGCGCTCGGCTCGACGCCGACCATGGTCGCATTGTTGGTCGGCTTCACCGCTTTGTCCTTTGCGCTGTCCGATCTCGAGCGCACCACGCGTGACCTCTCCTGGGCGGCGGCGGCAATTATCATTCTAGCGCCGCTGCTGGTTTTTGTCGCAAAGCCGCTGGCGACGCTTGTCATGCACGCCAAGCTGACCCAATTGCCGGCTCCTTATCCCTCGCTGGCGCTGTCGTTCGCGGTGGTTACGCAGGAGAAGCTGCGCCTGATCACGGGGCACGGGTTCGAGGCGCTCGTGCGTGGGCTGCGCACCAATGTGCTGCCGCCCGATATGCCGCGCGGCATGCTGTTCGAGATTTGGTACGAACTTGGCCTTGTCGGCGCAATGCTCGCCGCTGCTGCGGCGTGGTTCGGATTCCGCGCGATTGGCGAGGCTTCGCCTCGGCTGGCGCCCTATATGACGGCGGCGCTGGCCTGCAATCTTACCCTGGGATCGCTAACGCTTAACCTCGGCGATATGGACTGGGTGGTGGGACTTGCGATCGCGATCATCTCCGCGGATGTCGCCGCGCGCAGCCAGTACCGCACAACGCGGCCTTCGGCGGCCCACCTTGCGCATTTCTAAGTCGGCGGCAGCGTCGCGTACGTCGATGTCGCGGCCGTGTCGCAGGACCTCGCAACTGCGCATCGAATCGTGTATGCACAGCACTGTCGGGCAGCGGCACCACTTCGCCTAGATCCCAGCGCAGTAACTCGGCCGACGATCTTCCAACTGTGAGCCTGCATGACCGATGGTCCTGATATCTCTGCTCGTGCGAGCGCCTTGCTGGATGTGCAGCGGCTACGCACCAAGTTGGCGCGCTATCGCGATCCGATAGTGGCGTGGAGCATAACGGAAATTGCCGTCACATTCGGGCCTCTCGTCGGCCTTTGGGTCGCGATGTGGGCGCTAATGCACGTTAGCTATTGGTTAACCCTGGCGCTAGCGATTCCTTCTGCCGGATTTCTCGTTCGATTGTTCCTGATCCAGCATGATTGCGGCCATGGTTCGTTTTTCCGCACTCGCGCGGCCAACGACTGGGTTGGACGCGTAATGGGCGTGGTTACGCTGACCCCCTATGACTATTGGAAGCGCACTCATGCTTCCCATCACGCCACGGCCGGCAATCTGGACCGTCGTGGCTTGGGCGACATCGAAACGATCACGGTGAATGAATATCTGCAACTGAGCCGACGTAAGCGCCTATTCTATCGTTTGTACCGCCATCCGCTCGTGATGTTCGGCGTTGGACCGGCCTATCTCTTTCTGTTGCAATATCGCGCGCCTTTGGGGCTGATGCGCGGCGCGGGCTGGACGCCGTGGATCTCGACAATGTCCACAAATGCCGGGATCGCGGTCGCGGTCGCTCTATTGATGTGGCTCGTCGGTCCGGGCGTTTTCGTCATGATCCATGGCCCTGTATTCATGTTGTCCGCAACGATCGGCGTATGGCTGTTTTATGTTCAGCACCAGTTCGAAGAGACAAGCTGGTCGCGGCAGGCGCATTGGGATCAGCCGGAGGCCGCGCTGCACGGGTCGTCGTATTACCATATGCCGCTCGTGTTGCGCTGGATCAGCGCCAATATTGGCGTGCATCATGTCCATCATCTCGCCAGCCGCATTCCCTTCTACCGCCTTCCAGAAGTTCTCAGAGATCATCCCGAACTCACGAGCGTGGGTCGCATTACTTTGTGGCAGAGCTTGCGTTGCGTGAATTATTCGCTCTGGGACGAGAATTCGCAGCGGCTGATTTCATTTAGGGCGCTGAACCGGAAGATGCGGGCCGCTAGCGCCGTTGTTGAGCACAGCCCAACCAGCGAAGGCTTCGTTAGTCAGGGTTGAGCGTATTCGCCTAGCATTAGCACTCTGGGAATCTGATCCGGCCGGTGAGTAATCAGCGGTTTGCGCCTCTCTGACCGACCCGCTACAAGATGCGCGCCCAAGACCCCCCGGAGCGATCATGCCCGACGCGCCCATCGTAAGCCCTCAGGACCAAGCCAAGATCCTGATGCAGGCGCTGCCGCATATGCTGCGCTACGACGATTCGACCATTGTCGTTAAGTACGGCGGCCACGCGATGGGCGACGACGAAAAGGAGCGAGATTTCGCTCGCGACATGGTGCTGCTCGAACAGTCCGGCCTCAACCCGGTCGTCGTGCACGGCGGGGGCCCGCAGATCGGCGCCATGCTGAAAAAACTCGGCATCGAATCACGCTTTTCCGGCGGCTTGCGCGTCACCGATCAGGCAACCGTCGAAATCGTCGAAATGGTGCTAGCGGGCGCGATCAACAAGAAGCTAGTCGGCGCGATCAACGCGCAAGGCGGTCGCGCCATCGGCCTCTGCGGCAAGGACGGCAATATGGTGACCGCTCGCAAGGTTGGTCGGCCGCCTAACGAGCGGGGCGATCACGAGGATTATGTCGATCTCGGCTTTGTCGGCGAACCCGACCGAATCGACATGACCGTGCTCGAGCAGATTCTCGGTCGCGAACTGATTCCGGTGCTTGCGCCGGTCGCCGCGGGCGCCGACGGGCAGACCTATAACATTAACGCCGACACGTTTGCTGGCGCGGTCGCTGGCGCGCTCAAGGCCAAGCGCCTCCTGTTTCTCACCGATGTGCCCGGCGTGCTCGACAAGGACAAGAAGCTGATCAAGGAACTGAGGGTCGACGATATCCGGGGCCTGATCGCGGACGGCACCATCACCGGCGGCATGATTCCCAAAGTCGAGACCTGCATCTACGCAATCGAACGCGGCGTCGATGGGGTTGTCATCCTCGACGGCAAGATTCCGCACGCCGTTCTGATCGAATTGTTGACGGATCATGGGGCTGGCA
>JAYTRP010000649.1:0-3016 GCA_043746145.1 Hyphomicrobiales bacterium
GCAGTCGGCCTGGGCGACGCCGCTGGCGCATGCAACCAGGATTAGGCCAGCCATAGACGCCCGTAACATAGCTATTTCCTCGTGAACCGCAGTCGTCAGTCGACAGCAATCATGACGTCGGACGCCTTGACGATCGCGTAAGCGGGCTGACCGGCTTTCAGGCCGAGCGTGTCGACCGCTTCGTTGGTGATGCTAGCGGTCATCATGACACCGTTTACATCAAGTTCGACGTGCGCCGTCGTTTGGCCTTTGGTCACCGACTTGATCACGCCCTTAAGTTGATTTCGCGCGCTAATTTTCATCGTTCTTCTCTCCTCGTGGAGAATGCAATAAGGCGTGGCTATACCGCACGACCTGCAGGCTGTCATCAGCGGCGACGGAGCGACGTTGTGTCCAGAAGGGTTTCTTGTCGGTTAGTCCCCTGGGAATAGAGCTCATCATCGACCTCGTTCCGGGTCGCGGCGCAGGGTTCACGCGGGCGGGGCGAGCCTGCTAGAGGCAGGTGACATTAAAACGCTGATTTAAGCGCAAGTTGCCGCCTAACCGGACCTATGCGTCATTCGAGCCTCGCTTTGGCGATCCAAGCGGCCGTGACGCGGCCGCTTTCAGAAAGGGATCGTTTGCGTTCTGTCACCCTGGATCGGTTCACTCCCAGCGATAACGGCGCAGGCCGTGCTAAGAGCGGCGCTTACGTTATCAACTATGGGGACGAGTCCGATAGCAGCGCCTACGGCGGCGTTCCGCTTGGCGCCTTCGGCTAGCACTGACTTTCTCGCAACACCGCAGCGATTTTCGCGATGTCGGCGAAGAACGCCTGCCGTTCGCGAACCTGAATCTCGGGGTCCGGCACGCGCAGCACGAAAGCGGGGTGAACCGTCGGAAATAGTTGGCGACCCTCGCCAAACGGGCGCAATTCGCCTCGCCACTGCGTGAGCTTGCCGCGCTCTCCCGTCAACGCGAACAAGGCGGTCGCCCCTAGCGCGACAACGATCGGCGCGGACACCGCGCCGAGTTCCTGCTCCAACCACCAACGACAGGCGACGACCTCTTTGGAATCGGCAGTCTTATGGATGCGGCGCTTGCCGCGCGGTTCGAATTTGAAATGCTTTACTGCATTGGTGACATACACGGATTGACGGTCGATGCCCGCCGCGGCAAGCGCTTCCGCGAAGACGGCGCCGGCTGGTCCGATAAAAGGCTTGCCCGCGAGGTCTTCCTGATCACCGGGTTGTTCTCCAACGAACAAAACCTTCGCGTCTGCGGGGCCGGCGCCGAACACGGTCTGGGTCGCGGGACGCCAGAGATCGCAACGCTGGCAGCCTTTCGCCTCGTCACGCAGCGCCTGCAGAGATCCCTCTTGCCCAAGCGGGGGAATTTGAATGGTCGCACGGCGTGGGGCGCGTTTTATGGGTTGCGCCGGCTCTGCGCCGAGAAGGTCGTCCACGCGTGCCAATGCGGCCGCCATCATCCCCGCGATTTGCCGTGTCTCTGGCATGTTCGCCCAATATTTCTCTGGCATTTCACGCCGCATTGCTCGCGGCTTCAAACGCGCAGGGTTGAACGTCGAGCGGAAGTAAGCGTTCCAGGCCTCCGAAAAACCATCCGCGTCCGGAACATCCTCGCGCCGCGCGCCCGGGCCAAAGGCGAGCTGACCTTCGCTCCCCGGTTCTTTTGCGTCTCCCAGTTCGCCTGCGCTCCAAAGGATTGAGCGGCGCGGGGTCAAGATGGCGAAATCCATCGAAGCGTAGCGATCTACGAAGAACGGCGCGGTCAGTTCCTCAATGAAATGGCTGGGCTCAAACCAGGCGACGTAACGCGGCTTTTCGCGCTCGGGCTCGATGATCTCGCGGAAGCGCACGAACGCGGTCATCTTGTGCCGGTCGCGCGCGACGGTCCGCGCCATCGCGTCGAGTTGAAGAACATCCGCGTCGGTGGCGCGCTCCAAAGTGCGGGGCTCGGCGGCGAGCCGCGTCAGGAGCCGGTAGAGCAGCGCAAATCGGCTGGCGTCCCGATGGCAAATCACCAACCGCCCCAGATCCAGGAATTTTTTGGGCACGCGAATCGCCAAGGCCTGCGTCGGCGGCGCCGTCGAGACCACCTCGAACAAGTCTCCCACGCTGGTCCAGCGGACGCGCTCTGGGGCGACGCCGCGCGCCAGCAGGCCGCGCGCACGCTCGCGCCAGACGTCGAAGTCTACCTCGTCGAAATCGGCTTGACCGCCTCCAACTTGGTCCCAACGGGCTTGACTGTTCTGGCCGAACGCAGCCTCGTCCTTTTCACTCATGCGAAAAGCTCGAGCTGGCGCGGCTCTGCCACAGGCGCGCTTGGCTCATCGCGCGGTTCGGCGCGCGGTCGCCAATCCGGAGTCACGATGAAAGACCGAACCGCCGCGATGCGCTTGCAGACACGAGCGACATCGTCGATCCGCAACGCGCCCAACCGGCGCGAAGCAATGATCTTGTCGACCACGCGAACGCCCAGCCCGGGCACACGCAACAGCATTTCACGCGGCGCGCGATTGACGTCGAGTGGAAACAAATGGCGATGACGCATCGCCCAGGCGCGCTTGGGATCGACCGCGAGATCAAGCATCCCATCGCCGCCTTCGAAAATTTCGCCGACATCGAAACCGTAGAATCGCATCAACCAATCCGCTTGATAGAGCCGGTGCTCGCGCATCAGCGGCGCGGGCTTCAAAGGCAACGCAGCGGCGGGCGAAGGGATCGGACTGAAGGCGGAATAATAGACCCGCCGCAGCGCGTAACTCGCATAAAGCGAGGCGCTGCGGGTGATGATGTCGGAATCGAGCGACGCGTCGGCGCCGACGATCATTTGCGTGCTCTGCCCCGCCGGCGCAAAGCGCGGCCGTTTGGCGCGAATGGTCCGTTCGCCGACCTCGTCGAGCTTGCGCCGCACGCCCGCCATAGCCAGTCGGATCTCGCCTGCGTCCTTTTCCGGCGCGAGCTTTGCAAGGCTTTCGTCGGCAGACAATTCGACATTGACCGAGAGCCGGTCC
>JAYTRP010000650.1:0-3015 GCA_043746145.1 Hyphomicrobiales bacterium
TCTGCCGCGCTGAAGGAATCGGCGTTATCCCCTGGAGTCCTATGGCGCGTGGACGGCTGACTCGGAGTTGGGACGAAACAAGCGGTCGGCAAGAAACGGACGAATTCGGCAAGGCGCTCTACACTGCGACTTTTGAGGCGGACCGCGCCGTGGTTGAGCGTGTGGCTGCGGTTGCAAAATCCAAAGGGGTTCCTCGCGCGCAAGTCGCTTTGGCTTGGGTGCTGCAGAAACAAGAGGTCACGGCGCCAATCATTGGAGCCTCAAAGCTTGAACATCTCGCGGACGCCGTGGCGAGCTTATCGCTGACGCTGACAGCCGACGAAATTGCCTCACTCGAAGAGCCTTACGTGCCTCACCCAGTCGCTGGCTGATAGGAGCAAATCTCGAAGCCTTGATCGTTCTAAGCTTCTGCCGGCGCCGTCACGACTTAAAGTGGTGGACTGATACGGCTTTGTGGACGGCTGCACGGGTAAGGAGGCTGCCTTTTCCGCGACGCAGCGCGACCAGTCGAGAATGCCAATTGGGATGCACGACCCGTGTTCTCTCGCGCACGGCTCTCCCGCGGCGCGCACGCTAGCGTCTCTTTCAGCGCGTATCGCTAAGGGGCGGTTGCATAGAACACAATCGCTTACCGATCTGACTGCGCGTCCTTCAGGAAAGCCGGCGGAGATTGTCCGCGATGAGATAGTCGCTGATTTCCCTGGGTTCGCCGTGGAGCGCAGAATCGCGTAGCGCGAAGGCCAGCGCCAGGGTTTTAAGATTGTCGTCGCCGCTGGTCGGCGGCGTGCGCCCCTCGCGTAGACAGCGGCCGAATTCTTCGAGGGCGTAGGTGCGGTCCTCGATGGCGTCCATGGCGATCTCGGCGTCGAGCCAGCCATCACGCTCTAGAAACCCGTCCATCTGGATCGTGAGCCACGGCTCCTCGGGATGAACGAGCACGCGGTTGGCGCGAAACTCGATCTGGCCGCGTTCGCATTCGACATACCAATCTCCATCGAACGTCGTCTGACGACCACGCGCCGCCCAACTGCCGAAATATTCAACGACGCCGCCGCCCTCCAGCTCAATGACGGCGTTGAGCATCGGGGACTCCTTGAACCAACTCCAGGATGGGTTGAAAGCGTGTCCGTAAACCTTGCGCGGCTCGCACTGTAGCAGCCCACGGATTTGATCGAGATGGTGGATCGCGCCGTCGCGGATGAAACTGTAGAGTGCAAATTCGTGCGTCTGCGGCGGCTTGGTGAAATACATCTCCTTTCGGAAGACAATGTTGGCGAAGCCAAGCTTTCCAAGCCAACCCTCTTTCATAATCCGCGTTACCACCTGCGCGGCGCGGCGAAAGCGGTAGTTCTGGCTTACCATCAGCGTCTTGCCCGCGTCATGGCTGGCGCGAACCATCCGATGCGCGTTCTCCATCGTGTCGGCCATGGGCTTTTCGCATAGGACGTGCAGGCCAGCCTCGAATGCCTCCAGCGTGACCGCGAGATGGGCAGCGGCGGGCACAACGATCAGCGCCGCATCGGCATGGACGGCGGCCGCCGCCGCTTTGAGCGACGGGAATGCAATTTTCGGATTGAGCCGATTCGCCACGACGCCGGCGTCCAGAGCGCGCGAATCGCGATCGACAATCGCAACCAGCTCCCACGTTGGCGATGACGCCGCACGCTGCAACCAGGTTTGACCCCAGCCGCCGACGCCAACCTGAATGAGCCTTAGCTTGTCCATTTTCATTCTCCCCCCGGCAGCCGTCGGCGCTTTACTGAACCGGAATCTTCTCGTTGAGGATCAACCAAGCTCGCCGAATGTCTCAGCGAGATAGGAGACGATCGAACTGAGCGGTTGCTACGCGACGGCTGCGCGCACGTCTTCTTCGCTCATGCCTGTGATAACCCGCTCGACCTCAGCGACTGTGCTGTTTTTGGGATTAATGTCATCGGCGACAATGCGTCCGCCGCGCATCACAACGATTCGGTCAACCACCTGGAAGACATGATGGATGTTGTGCGCGATGAAGATGCAGGAGTGCCCGGTGTCGCGGGCGTTGCGCACGAAGCGCAGGACGCCTTGCGTTTCGGCGACGCCCAGGTTGTTGGTGGGTTCGTCCAAAATGATGAGATCGCTCTCGAAGAACATGGCGCGCGCGATCGCGACCGCCTGACGCTCGCCGCCAGATAAGGAGCTGATTGGCGTCGAAGGTGGAATATTTTTGCTTATGCCGACGCGTTTGAGCAGGTCGTGAGCGACCTGATCCATTTGCTTGCGGTCCATGCGATTGAATAAGCCCGGCCCCTTGATCGGCTCGCGCCCGAGGAAGAGATTGCGAGCAATCGACAGTTGAGTGACGAGCGCCGAATCCTGGTAGATCGTCTCGATTCCGTTCGCAATCGCGTCGCGCGTGCTGCGAATATTCACCTTCTTTCCACGAACGAAAATTTCGCCGCTGGTGATCGGGACCGCGCCCGACAGCACCTTGATAAGCGTCGACTTGCCCGCGCCATTGTCACCGAGCAAGCCGACGATCTCATTTTTGTAGACGGTCAAATTGACTCCGTCGAGAGCCTGGATTCGCCCATAGGACTTGCGTATGTCCTGCATCCGGATCAGTTCGTCGACCATGGGTTCAGGTCCCTGTCTGATGCCGGCGTTCCAGCCCGGAGTGCAACGCCATCATCCCTAAAATGATTGCGCCAATGAAGATGTTATAGGCGAGGCCGGGCACGCCGATCAGAACGATGCCATTGCGCATGACCCTGAGGATTAGCACGCCGATGACCGTGCCGACGATCGTACCGCGCCCGCCCGTGAGCGCTGTGCCGCCAATCACCACCATAGCGATGACTTCGAGTTCATAGCCGGTGCCGCTGTTTGGGTTTGCTGCAGCCGTGCGGATCGAGCTGACGATCCCGGCGAAGGCGGCAACCATAGAGGTCAGCATGAACAGGATGACCTTGGTGCGATCGACATTGACGCCGCGCGCCTTAGCCGCGTTGGCGTTGCCGCCGGCCGCCTGAATCC
>JAYTRP010000651.1:0-9364 GCA_043746145.1 Hyphomicrobiales bacterium
CTGGTCGAGAGCCGCGCGCGCGGGCGTCTGCCCGGCAAGCTGCGCTTCGTGCTGTCAGGCGGTGGCCCGGTTCCCCCAACGCTCAAGACCGCATGGCGCGATGAGTTATTCACGCCGCTGGTCGAGAGTTACGGCCAGAGTGAGCTCGGCGGCTTCGTCGCGCTGGGCTTTCCCGAACTCGAGCCCGATGACGCCAAGCTAATGCGGATCGGCCCGGCGCTGCCGGACAAAGAGGTCGTGACCCTCGACCTGCAGGACCGCGCCTTGCCGCCCGGCGGATTGGGCGAGATCGCGATCCGTGGCGGCTTCATGGCGGGATATTTTGGCAAGCCCGAAAAGACCGCCGAGGCGACGCGCGGCGGCTGGCTGCACACCGGCGACGTCGGCCTGATCGACAATGACGGTTTCATAACGATGCGCGGCCGGCGCGCTGAGTTGATCGAGGTCGCGGGGATTACGTGGTTTCCGCGCGACGTCGAGGAGGCGCTCTGCCGCGTGCCCGGTGTTCGCTTGGCGGCCCTGATCGGATTTCCCGATAGCAAGCTGGGATCGCGTCCCGCAGCCTTCGTCACCGTCGATGACGCGCAGGCGCTGACGGCGGAATCGTTGAAGGCGGCGATCCAGGGCAAGGTCGCCTATGACATCGCGCCGCTCAGCGTCAGCATCGTCGACGCGCTGCCGATGACGCCGACAGGCAAGATCTCCAAGTCGGAACTGGCTGCGGAAAGACGCGGGAGCGCATAGTCAGGTTTGCCAGGGCGATTTATACGCACGCAGGACAGTGGGAGAAGCGGCATGCGTCGGAACCTGAAAGCTATCGCGATATTCTGCGGCTCCAATGTCGGCGGCGTTGATGATTATGCGCAAGGCGCTCGCCGACTCGGCGAAGCGCTGGCGCGCGCGCGGATTACGCTGGTCTATGGCGGCACGACCAAAGGGCTGATGGGCATCGTCGCCGACGCCGCGTTGCAGGGGGGTGGCGAGGTGCACGGCGTGATCACCGAATCACTGCATGCGCGCGGCCATTCGCATGCGGGCCTTACGCGCCACGAAATGTCGACCACGCTTCGCGCTCGCAAGCATCGAATGGCCGAACTCGCCGACGCCTTCATCGCGCTGCCCGGCGGGCTCGGCACGATCGAGGAATTCATGGAAGTCTGGGTGCAGAACCAACTCGGCGAGTTCGAGAAGCCCGCGGGCCTGCTCGACACGGCGGGCTTCTACCAACCGTTCCTCGCCTTTGTCGATCAGATGGTCAGCGCGCGGTTTCTGCCGCCGACGCACCGGCACTCCATCGCCGTGGACGCCGATCCCGACGCTTTGGTGGAAAAGCTCATCAATTTCCAGCGCGTGGAAACCCCGAAATGGTTGTGAGAATCGCCAATAGTTTATCGCAGATCGGCAAGCTGGTGCATGGATCGCGATAACACGGGATATAGCCCGGCATAGACCTCGAACATTTTGTCGTAGCGCAGCTTGCGCGAGGGGTCAGGCAAAGCCCGCTCAATCAGCGTCACCCAATCCGCGGAGGCGCTCGCCTCAACTAGCCCAATCCCGATCGCCGCAAGCCGCGCGGCGCCCAGGGCCGCCTCGACGTCTTCGCGAATGGTGAAAACGGGAAAGCCGGTGACGTCCGCGATGATTTGCATCCAGAGATCCGATCGCGCGGCGCCGCCAACCACGATCAGACGCGGATCGAGCGGAACTGAGCTGACGGCGCTGGCGGCTATGTTATGGCGCAAGGCGAAGGTCACGCCCTCCAGCACCGCCCTATAGAGGTGAGCGCGGGTGTGGAACAGGTTCAGCCCGATGAAGGCGCCGCTGGCTTTGCCGTCCCAGATCGGCGAGCGCTCGCCCATGAGATAGGGCAGAAACACAACGCCGTCCGCGCCCGCGGCAATCCGCGCCGCGCCCTCCTCCAGAATCGCATGGGGATCGCGACCCGAGGCGGCCCCCGCTTCGATTTCGGCATGACAAAACTGTTCGAGAAACCAGGTCACGCTCGCGCCTGATGTGGCCGCGCCGCCGAACACGTAGAGATAATTGGACGACCGCACGACATAGGGCATGGCGATCAGCCCTCGCGGGACTTCAGCCGATGGCGCGATGAAACCCCAACACATGCTGGTGCCCATCATGGCGACGTGCTGACCCGGACCAACCACTCCTGCGGCATAGGTCGCAACCGCCGCATCGACGCCGCCCGCCACCACCGCCGTTCCTGCCGCCAAGCCTAGCCGCGCGGCGCTCGCGGGGGTGAGGCCGCCGACGACATCGGTGGACGCGACCAGGCGCTCTGGCATCATGCGCGCAGGTATCCCCAGCGTCGCCAGCATCTCCCGCGACCAGCGCCGCTCGCGCATGTCATAGACACCGCCGATATTGCCCGCCGAGGAATGATCCACAGCGATTTCGCCGGTCAGACGCTGGATTACATAGCTGTTGGGGGGCATGAGATAACGGGTTTTCGACCACAATTCGGGACGCGCGTCGCGCAGCCAGAGCATTTTTGTGAAACCATAATAGCTGTCGACGCCGTTGCCCGTGACGGCCTGCAACTGTTCCAAATCGACGTTGGCCTTAACCCAATCAACCTGAGCCTCGGCGCGGCGGTCCATCCAGATTAAACAAGGGTGCAGCGGCTCTAGTTTCTCGTCGACCGGAATGCCGGAACCGCCGTACAGGCTGGAAATGCAGATTGCCTTGATCTGCGATGCGGGCGCTCCGCCCTTTTGAGCAATCTCTGAAAGGCATTGCTCGACCGCGCCGAGCCAAACATCCGGCCATTGCTCGGCCCAGGAGGGAAACGGGGTTTCCGGGGCGTAGCTGCGTGTCGCCTGTGTACGGATCGACCCGTCAGCCGCGACCAGCAGCGCCTTCGTGCTCTGCGTCCCGATATCCACGCCGATAACATAATCCATGCTGTCGCGCCTTCGCTCAGTCGTTACGACGCCGGCTTCATCAGCACTTTGATCGAGTCGAGCGAGTTGGCGACCTTGATTGCTGTGTCCCACTGATCCAGGGGATATTCGTTGGTCACGATGCCCTTTGAGGTGACGAGGCCGCGCTCTAGCAAATTGATCGCAATGGGGTAGCAGTAAGGCCCGAGATGCGCGCCGCGGATCTCCAGTTCCTTGCGGTCGCCGATAATCGACCAATCCGCTGAAGTCTCTTTGCCGAACACCGAGAATTCGACGAACCGGCCCAGCCTGCGGATCAAATCCAGCCCTTGCGTGACGCCGATCGGGGCGCCGGTCGCCTCGATGTAGACGTCGCAACCATAGCCCTCGGTCAACCCGCGAACGACAGCGCCGGCGTCCTCATTAACAGGATCGATGACGAGATCGGCGCCATATCGCAGGGCGAGAGCGCGCCGCTCGGCGACCGGATCGATCACGATCAGTTTTTTGGGAGTTTTCAGCTTGGCGACCTGAACCATCATCAAGCCAATCGGCCCCGCGCCTGCGATGACCACCACGTCGTCAAGCTGAACGTCGCCGCGCTGTACGGTGTGGATCGCGCAAGCTAGCGGTTCAATGATCGCGGCGTCGTCGACCGACACCGACTTTGGAATGTGGTGAACCCGCGATGTCGGCGGCAGGCGCATGTATTCCGACATGCCCCCTTCAGCGACCTCGCGCTGGAAGCCGAATATGTTGTGCACCTCGCACATCCAATATTTGCCGCTGGCGCAATAGCGGCAGCGCTCGCAGGGGACGATCTGCTCGGCGATGACGCGATCGCCTTGACCAACGCCGAACCGCTCCGCGGCGCCCTCGCCAAGCTCAACGACTTCGCCGAAAAACTCGTGGCCGGGAATGACGGGCGCCTTGACCCAAGGGTTGCCGCCCCAGAACATTTTGGCGCCGGACCAACATTTGCAATCGCTTGCGCAAATGCCGCAGGCGGTAATTTTGATGACGAGTTCGCGCGGTCCAGCGACCGGACGAGCGACGTCCTCTACGCGGTAATCCTCGGGGCCGTGGCAGACGATAGCGGTCATTCGCGAATTGCGGGCGTCCATAGCATGTTCCCTCTCGCGGGTTGGTCGGGGGTCGTCGATCGGTCAAGCGCGGCCATGCGACGCGCGCGAGCGGCGCGTAAGCGAGTCGACGATAACGGCAATGGCGAGAACGCCGCCTGTGATCATGTAACAAAGCGACGAGGAAAGGTCGAGCAAGATCAGCCCGCTCGCAATCGACTGGATGACGATGATGCCGAGCAGCGCCGAATAGGCATTTCCACGCCCGCCAAACAGGCTGGTTCCGCCAATCACCGCGCCGGCGATCGCATTGAGGTTGACGTCTCCGGCTCCCGCCCGCTGGCTGGCGGAGGCGAGCCGTGCGGCCGACAGCACGCCGCCGAGCGCTGCAACCATCGAGCAGAGAACAAAGGCGCTGGCATAGATCAACGTCGAGGTCTTCGCAAAGCGCGCGATCTTGACAGACAGTGGCGATGCCCAGGTTGAGCGCGGCGCTGGCATCTTCCAATGTAACGGGCTTGCCTGCAAAGGTTATCGTTCCCGAGGTTGCCTGGTGCACGCCAGCGAAACCTTTCGATCATTTCGTTGTTCCGCGCCATCAAACAAGCTCGAATCGATCGGCTTGGACGACGTTGTCGTCGACCCAGTCTTTGAGTGCTGGTCGACGACCCTTTTCACGAGGTCAAGATTGATTGCTGACGCGGATCGCAGCTTGTGAGGACCTGTTTATTGCAGCCCGCCAAAGCGATCGTCTCAAGGCGCCTTGCCCGGGCGTATCGCCGCGTCCAGATCTTTGCCGCGGTCGCCTCCGCCACGAAACAGCGTATGACGCTCAATGCTTTCGTAAATCGAGCACTTGGTGTAAAACCGCAGGTGCACGTTTTTGGCCAGAGGCTACAGATTTTTTCGGTAAGACGCGGGTTGCTATCAGTGACCGTCTACAAAGCCGCGCGCTTCGCGGCACAGCGGTTTCGAAAGGTATTGGATGTCAGTTATTCATCTGTCTTACGATTCTAGCGGCGGCGCCAGTCGAGCGGCGCGCCGTGCCCGACTGGCGTGTCAGACCGTAGGGATCGACGCCAGTTTCGGCTTTGCAAACGGCGATAGGCTGGACGAGCTCGATCTTCCACTCGCGCCGACGTCAACGGCCGCGGATACGGTGGAGGAAGCAGCGGCTCTGCTCCTAAGAGATCGTATGCAATGGGATTTTATCGCTCGACGTCGCACAGCTTTATCCAAAACGCTTTTCTCGATTGCTTATCCCGGTGTGAACCTTGCCGGCCACCCGCTAATCGAAGCGGCGGACATTATCCACATTCATTGGCCGACTTGGTTCATCACGCCGAAGGGAATTCAAGCGTGGCTCGATGCTGGGAAGACTGTGTTTTGGACGCTTCATGATTTTTGGGGAATGACGGGAGGTTGTCATTATCCAGCGGGATGTGAGCAATTTGAGACAGCCTGCATGAAATGTCCGCAGGTGCGCGGTGACATGAGTCTGGTGGCCAACGCGTTCACGGATAAGCGCCGAGCTTATGGCCGCGGAGGGTCGCTTCACATCGTCGCGCCGTCGCAATGGCTCACGGAGCATGCGCGAAAGAGCAAGATTTTCGGCGGCCGGTCGGTGACGTGGACACCTAATCCAATCGAACTCGACGTGTTTCGGCCTCCGGTCGATCGTGCGGAGCTTCGTCGGGGTTTCGGAGTCGGCAAGAACGATTTTGTTATTTTTTTCGGCAGCCTCGATCACGCCGAACCGCGTAAGGGCGTCGGACTACTGGTTGAAGCGATCAAAGATTTGTTCACGACAGGCGATCTGCCCGCAGCGCTTCCTGCAGGCGCGAAGATCTACTTGGCTCTGACGGGAAAATCCATAGAGTTGCCGGATATTCCTCGCCTTTCGTTTCTCAACTTTGGCCGGATCGATGACGACTCGGTAATGGCGGACGCTCTTGGCGTCAGTGACGTAATTTGTATTCCTTCGCTCGAGGACAATTACCCCAACGTGATTGTCGAAGGCATGGCCTGCGGAACGCCCAGCGTCGGCTATGCCACAGGCGGTATAGCCGAGATGATTGATGATAAACTCACGGGTGTCCTCGCGCGGCCCGTCGGCTCGGTTGCCGCCTTGCGGGCTGCCCTGCTCCATTTCGCCGTGTCGTATTTAAACGACAATGACATGCGCGCCCGATGCCGGGAGGTCGCGGAGCGAGTCAATTCGCTGGAGGTCGTTGGAGGACAGTTGAAGGCGCTTTATGAGTCCGCCCTTGGCCGACCGATAGCGGAACGCGATCCAATCATGCGGCGCAGGACTATTCGAGCGTTCGCCAATACGCCCAATCCTCGAGATGTCGGCATCGGCCGAGACTTCACCCAATTTCCCGCGAATATGGCGATGCTGCAGCAGTTGAAAAATCCTGCAGCGCTTGCCGGCTTCACCACGCGCGCCATGTCAGAGGCTCAAGGCGGCGCGCGGTTAATCAGCGTCCGGACGGAGCATGTGCATCACTCCGCGTATTCTGGGCCTTATCAGTTTCTGCGCCATCTGTCAGACGACGCCTATGATTGCACACATTATTCCGTGCCGCTGGGGCAAGAGTTGGCGGGCCGGATGAGCGCGCTCTATAGCAAGGGCGGGGCCATGATTGGCATGTCCGCCTTCGGCCAGCAGAGCAATTATTGGCTGGCGGAAGGCGAAATTTTGGCGCAATGCGCATCGAGGCCGGTCGAGATCGTCCACTATATCGATGGGGAATACGGCGCCTGGATGCTCCCGCGCATTCCCAAACAGCTTTATGCAAACGGACGACGACCGCGCTTCGTTGCAACCTATCACCAGCCTCCACAAATCCTGCCGACCTTAGTCAATTTGCGATCCCTGGCGCAGCTTGACGCTGTGATCGCGCTCTGCGCCAGTCAACGTGATTCCTTAGCGCGTTTGGTTGAGCCTGAACGGCTGTTTGTAATCCCGCATGGCGTCGATACAGAATTTTTCCATCCTGATCCCGACGCCAAGGAGCCAGAGGAGAAAGAACGGTTCACACTTCTAATGGTAGGGCATTGGCTCAGGGACGTCGATGTGGCTCTGGGGGCTTTCGAAACGCTGAAATCGAGCGAATTCCATTTCGAGCTGCGCATCGTTTCTCCCCAATTTCCCGCGTCTCTGAACGATCCAGCAATCACATTGCTAAAAGGGTTGACGGACGAAGAATTGCGCGAAGAATATTGGTCGGCGGATCTCCTGTATCTGCCGTTGCTCGACGCCACCGCCAATAACGCCGTGCTCGAGGCTCTGGCTTGCGGACTTCCGGTTATCTCAACCCATGTCGGAGGCGTGCCGGACGCTGTGGGCGACGACGCCGGCGCACTCTGCCCGGTGGGCGACTTGGCGGCTTTTGCCGAAGCTGTCTTGAGTTTCGCGCGCTCGCCGACGCGGCGGGCCAAAGCGCGCCAAGCGGCGAGGCGCCAGGCGGAGAAGTTTTCGTGGCGTCGGATCGCCGACATGCACCACGACCTGTACCAGCGCATTCTTGCGCGCGACTACAGCGAGAAAAAGCTCGAAGCCGCCCAGGAACTCTTGGTTTGACGCCTCGCTACGGGAACGGTCGGCGCGACCACACGCGCCTCATCGTTGCCGCCCTACTATGGCTCTGCGTCGGTGAAAAAGTATCAGCGCTCGAAAAATCTCCGCCGGCTTGGGCCGCGCCGCCCGCTCCAAACCCTGCGAATTTCGCGCAAGTGTTCGACGCCGTCAAAGATTTCAGCGCGCGGGGTGACGGCAAAACTGACGATTGGGAGGCGATCCAGAAAGCGGAAGGCATGACGGCGTCAGGTCTTTGCTCTTACACGCAGCCGACGCTCGTCGTCATACCACCAACTCGTGCGAACAATTATGTGATTTCGCAGGCAATACGGCTTTGTTCGAACGTCACCTTGTGGGTCAAATCAATCGCCACGACGATCACGTTCGCAAATTCAATGAAAGGAACGGATGTCGATTATACCAGCGCGACACATGTCAACTCTTGGCCTTTCACCGGGGCCATTCTCGGCGGCTTTGTCGTCGCCAATTCGACATTGCCAACCTACAGCATTTCCGATGCCCTGGCGGCGGGCGCGACCCACATTACACTCACGAAGCCGTCTGACGTCAACCTGTTACGCCCCGGCGACCTTGTTGACATTGAGACAACGTCGAAGTTTTCCCCGGCGGGCACACAGCCGACAGATTTGAAAATGGCCTTAATCGCGGCCGTGGATCCGAAGTCGGCCGTAGTGACCTTCGACAGACCGATGGATTTTTCTTCGCCTAGCGTGCAACTGCGCAAATTGAGCAATCTTGCGGGATCTGCGGGATGGCCGGCGATCAACGGCAATTCCCATGTTCCAATCTTCGCAGTTCACCATTGCGGCGTCTACGGCGGCAGGTGGGTCGCCGCTGGCGCGCAAACCTGGGCGCAGGCGTTCAATGATGGCGGCGGCATGCTTGATTGTTCGATTGCGCCTAACGAAGTGATCGCGGCTGACGGCATTGGTTGGGGCAATCTGATGCAGGACAGTTTTTTTGCTGTCCAACACGAAGTAATTTCCCACGCTCCGCTCGAAATGGCTTTTCACTCGTCCAATACGACAGTCGATATTGGAACGATCGAACTGCTGATGGCTGTTCCGGACGCCATGCCTGCTGGTTGGATTGTCGCTGTGGACGAGGGATCGCACGGTAACAGGATTTCCATCAAGCACATCGAACTTCAGGGAGCCGCCGCAGAGACCCTGCGAATCGTCGGAACTTCCGGCGGCGCCGAGATTGTCCATGCCTCCGTTATCTCGCCGAAGATCAAGGGCGGAGCGCCAATTGTTGTTAGCTATACGACGCGCGCGGGCGATCGACCTGCCCAGATTGCGGCAGGACTGGCGGCGGCGTTTGGGGAGAATACGACTTTTGCAGGCGCTGGTCTTTCCGTCGTCGCCAATCCGCTTGAACACCTAGGTATCGTGTTGGTACGCGGAGTTTCGGGCAAACTTCCGTTTTTTATGCAAGGAAGTAAGACAAACGGCGTGGTCGTTTACTCGCCCTCTAATGATATCGTCCGCATCACCAACGGGTACGGTAATCGGGTGCGAATAGAATCTGTCCAAGGCGGCTTCATCAGCGGTGCCTTGGTTGAAATCGCCGATGTCACGTCGACTGGCGCAACGCCGCCAACGAGCGGCAATGAAGTGGTTGTGGGCCAAAGCGTCGTGACCACTCAACTCAATTGCGTGGTTGTTCGTGGCGCACATGCTAGTGGCAATGTCGTGCTCAATGGCGCCTCTGGAACCGCCGCGCTGGCCAATTCGGCCCCGTGTCGAGGAGTTAGGTTCTGAACCAAATCCTACCAA
>JAYTRP010000652.1:0-9344 GCA_043746145.1 Hyphomicrobiales bacterium
TGTCGCATTGTCTGGAAGCCTATTGCGCTCCCGGCTTCCACCCGCTCGCCGACGGAATTGCGGTTGAAGGCATGCGGCTCGTCAAGGATTTCCTGCCGCGCGCGGTGCGCACGGGCCACGATATCGAGGCACGGGCGATGATGATGGCGGCCGCGGCGATGGGCGCGACCGCGTTCCAGAAAGGGCTCGGCGCCATGCACGCGCTCTCGCATCCGATCGGCGCGCTATACGGCGCGCATCACGGCATGACCAACGCGGTCTTCATGCCCTATGTGCTGCAGCACAATCGAGCGGCGATCGAGGGCCGAATCGAGCGGCTCGCGGCCTATTTAGGTCTACCTGCGACTTTCGACGCCTTCCTCGGTTGGGTGCTCGCGCTCCGCGCCGAAATCGGCGTGCCGCACACGCTCGTCGCGCTCGGGACCCCTCTCGATAACGCCGATCGTATCGTTGAGATGGCGCTGCTCGATCCGACAGCGGGGAGCAATCCGGTCACGCTGACCAAGCAATCCGCAAGACAAATTTTCGACGCCGCGGCACAGGGCGACATGGCGCTGACCTAACGCTTAAGTTGGCCTTGTGAATGGCGCGGCGCAGGCGCAAGCTATGGCGATTCAAGTCGCGCTGCGCGGGAGTGCTCGTGAAGAAAAAAGCGGCGATTACAGCGATGGCGCTTGCGTTCAGTTTCACGGTGTCTGCGGCGCGTGCGCAGTTCGGTATGCCGATCGGAGCCGGTCCTTTCTCGATCACAGCGCCAGAAGCGGGAGCCGGCCTGGTCGGAGCAGGCGCCGCCAAGCCCTACAACCCGCCGCAAACTTGCACGCCGGAATATCGCGGTCGAGGCGGAGTGAGCACTCAATGTGCGCCGGACGCGGCATCGCCGGCGAAGGGCAAGCCATAGGCGGCGACGCCATCGCGTCCTAAGTGTCGACCAGACCGCCGAGATCTCCCGAAGAATTGCTGAGTTCCACAATGCGAGGCGCGGCGAGATAATCGTGCGAGCGCATTTCAATCAACCGCGAGGCCGTGCGCGCGAATTCGAATGCTTCGGCGCCGGAGAGATTGGCGGCGAGCGCGCTCGGTTCGGCTGCGGCTGACGCAATCAGTTTGACGCGCGCCTCGTAGGCGGCGTCGATGAAGTTGATGAAGCGCTTGGCCGCGTTTCGATCGTCTGACGATAAAACCGGGATATGGTCGAGCACGATGGTGTGGAAGCGCCTGACAAGTTCGAGATAGTCGGCGGCGGCGAGCGGGCGGCGGCACAATGCGTCGAAATCGAAGCGCGCGACGCTATTGAACGCCTCGGGAACCCGCAAGATGCGGCCGAGCAACGGCAACTCCTGCGGGGCGCCTTGCGGCTCGCCGGCAATCGCCGTGAAAGCCTCGTTCATTGCAGCATCGGCCTTCGCGTCGTCAGGACAATAATAAACCGGCGCGCGCGCGAGTTTCTGTAACCGGTAATCAGTCTTGGCGCCGAGTTCGACCACCTGCATCCGTTCGCGCAGCAACGCTATGAAAGGCAAAAACAACGCGCGGTTTAGACCATCCTGATACAGATCGTCAGGCGCCACGTTCGAGGTCGCCACCACCACCACGCCAGCCGAAAACAGCGCGCCAAACAGACGCGCGAGAATCATGGCGTCTGCGATGTCGCGCACGCTGAACTCGTCAAAGCAGAGCAGCGACGCCTCGCTCGCTAGCATGGCGGCGACGGGGGAAATCGGGTCGTCGCCAACGGTCTCACCGCGTTTGCGCTTCTGGCGCCAAGCATGGATGCGCGCGTGTGCGTCCGCCATGAAAGCGTGGAAATGGACGCGCCGCTTTGGCGTGACCTCCACGCCAGCGAAGAATAAATCCATCAGGAAAGTCTTTCCGCGCCCGACTTCGCCGTGAATGTACAGCCCTTGCGGCGGCTCCTCGGGTTTGGCGCCGAACAAACGGCCAAGTGCGCTTTGACGACGTGTGGGGCGGTAGTTTTCGAGCCTTTGCGCCAAGGCGTCGAGATCGTCGACTAGCGTCGCTTGCGCCGGGTCTGCCTCAATCTGATTCGCAGCAATGAGTTTGAGATAGCGAGCCGCTACGGCGCCGCTCATTGGGGCGCATCGCCCAAGGAAGCAGCTTTTCCCCTTGAAATTGCAACAGGAAAAAGCGTTGCGCGGTCGCTCTTAACCAATCATAAACCTTTTGTGAACTTGGCCCGGAAGATGCGGCTAAGAGTGAACAGAACATTACCGAGGGGCTGGGGATTGAAAGCTCTTTTTGCGTGCGCAATGGGTCTTTGTCTAGCGGGAGGCTTTGACCCCGCTGGCTTCTCGACGGCTGAAGCGGCCCCGATGTTTGATCGCTCATGGTTTCCCGAGAGCCTGCTGCCGATCGAGCGCGTGCTTGTGTTCGGGCAGGACGCGCGCGAAACCGCCGAGAAGTTCGCCCAGGACAATCATCTGGACCTCAAGGCTGTCGTTAGGCAGCACGCAGGGTCTGGCGTAATCCATTGCGGCAACGCGCGCGGGGCGGGACAACTGACCTTGTCCAACGACGTGATCACTACGGCCGCGCATGTTTTTTACAGCGAAAAGGGCGAGTTGCGCGGCGATTCCGGGCATTGTCGGTTCGTCGTCGATGTCGACGGCACGGAGATCTCCACCAACATCGAAGTTGCAACGATCATCGCTGGCAGCAAGGACCCTTACAGCGAGAACGCGGTGCACGACTGGGCCGTAGCCCGGCTTGCGCGCCCTCTGCGTGAGGCGGCTCCTTATCCCTTGGGCCGCCCGACGCATGACGAAGCGATTCGCTTTGTGTCGCGCGGCCACGCCGACTGGGGCGAGGGACACGTGATGTCGATCCAGAATTGCCGTTTGCGCGATGGCATCGACGCCGGCTCCGAGGGCACGCGGGAATTCTCGTTCGACTGCGCGGCGGGCGTCGGCGCTTCGGGCAGCGCGCTGCTAACCGCCGAGGGGGACGATCTGCTGGCGGTGTTCGTCGGCTTCCGCTCGGTCGCGCCGGACCGTCCGCTCGCCTTCTCGCCGCACCATTACAATTTTGCCGTCACCGTGGAGGGCGCCTTCAGGCGCGCGGTGGAGACGGAAGCGGCGACGCTAACGGCTGCGCAGTAGAAACCGCCGCGACGCCCTCGCGCTCGCGGCGCGTAATTCGGCGAATTTGATTGGGAGCGAGCGCGATGCCGCGTTGGCGGGACTTGATCTCCCACAGTCTGGCGCTACGGTCATGCCTCCAATCGGAGGATCCGCTATGCCCAAGGGCTACGCCATTTCGCGCGTCGATATTAAAAGCCCCGAGGCCTATGCGCAGTATGTCGTCGCCGGGACGAAGGCGATTGCCGCGCATGGCGGCAAGCCGCTTGCGCGCGGCGGCCGGCACGAGTTGCTGGAGGGGTCGGCGCGAGCCCGCAACGTCGTGCTTGAGTTTGAGAGCTACGACGCCGCGCGCGCCTATTACTACTCCGAGCAATATCAGGCGGCCCGTGCGTTGCGCGAGGGCGCGGCCGAGATGGACATGGTGCTGGTAGAGGGGGCGTGATGGCCAAGGGCTACTGGATCGCCCACGTCGACGTCGCCGATCCCGAGGTATATCGAACCTATGTCGCGGCCAACGCTGCCGCTTTCGCCAAATATGGCGCGCGCTTTCTGGTTCGGGCCGGCGCCCATGTCGTCGCCGAGGGAACCTCCCGCGCGCGGCAGGTGATGATCGAATTTCCCGATTACGCCGCGACGCTGGCCTGCTACGACTCGCCGGAATATCAGGCGGCGCTGGTATTGCGCGCGCCTGTCAGCACGGGCGACCTCGTAATCGTCGAAGGCTATGACGGCCCTCAGCCGCAGCGCTAATAGGAGAAAAGATATGGCCGACATGCGGCTAGTGGTGGCGGGCGCGGCGGGGCGCATGGGGCGAATGCTGATCAAGGCGATCCACGAGGCCGGCGATGTCGAGGTCAGCGGCGCGCTGGAGCGCGCAGGCTCGCCAGCGCTCGGGCAGGATGCGGGCGTCCTCGCGGGCCTGCCGGCGATCGGGATTGCTGTCACCGACGATCCGCTCGCGCTGCTGCTCGATGCAGACGGGATTGTGGATTTCTCATCGCCCGCGGCGACCGTCGAGTTGTCGGCGCTGGCCGCGCAGGCCCGGATCGCCCACGTGATCGGCACAACGGGTCTTTCCGATGCAGACCTTGGACGCATCGCCGCCGCCGCGCGCCACGCGCCGATCGTGCGGTCCGGCAACATGAGCCTTGGCGTCAACCTGCTCGCCGCGCTCGTCCGCGCGACCGCCAAAGCGCTCGGCGCGGAGTTCGATATCGAGATCGTCGAAATGCATCATCGCATGAAAGTCGACGCGCCCTCGGGCACGGCTTTGATGCTAGGCGAGGCGGCGGCGGGGGGGCGAGGCGTGTCGCTTGCCGACCGTGCCGAGCGCGGCCGCGACGGGCTAACGGGACCGCGCGGCCTGGGGAATATCGGCTTCGCCTCGCTACGCGGCGGAACGGTGATTGGCGATCACAGCGCCATTTTTGCAGGCGAGGGCGAGCGCATTACGCTCTCGCATCATGCCGAAGACCGAAGCCTGTTCGCGCGCGGCGCCATCAAGGCCGCACTATGGGCGCGCGGCAAGGGTCCGGGGATGTATTCAATGGCGGATGTGCTCGGGATGAGCGGCTAAGCCCGCTTCGCTATAGATCGTCGAAGGACTGGGTCCTTCGACTTCGTTTTCCGCGATGCGGAGACGGCTGCTGCTTACGCCGCCTTTTGCACATCCGCGGGCGTTTCCCGCGCCGCTGGCCAACCAATGCAGGCGTCATGCGCGCGGAAGTTGCGCAGCCACCACGCCCAATCCTCAGGCACCAAGCCGAACGGATCGGGATGCGCTAGTTCGCGCGCGGCCCATACCGGCCAATGCGGATTGGAGAGCGCGGGACGACCCAGGAACACCATGTCGATCAGATCCTGGCGGATAACCTGATCGGCGACGGAGGGCAAACCGAGGTTCCAGCTCACGCCGACGGGAATTCCGACTTCACGACGCAGCCGCGTGCCGCGTTCGACCATGAACGCCATATCGGCGAACGGCGCGACTTTCATCTCGTCGGTGTTGAAGCCAATGCTGAGATCGGCAAAATCGAGTCCGTGGTCCTTCATCATGCGGACCGCGACGATCGCATCGTCGAATTGGACGCCCTTGTCGTTGAGATCGTCGGAGCCGAGCCGCATCGTCAGCGGGAAACGATCGGGCCAGACTTCGCGCACGGCGTCCAGCGCTTCGAGGTGGAAGCGCACGCGGTTTTCGACGCTGCCGCCGTATTCGTCGGTGCGCTGGTTGGCGAGCGGCGAGAAGAAGCTCGCGCCGAGATAACCATGCGCGAAATGCATCTCGAGCCATTCGAAACCGGCGTCGACCGCGCGGCTTGCGGCGTCGCGATATTCGCGGTGAATGACCTTAATCTCGGCCTTGGTCAGTTCGTGCACGGGATAGATGTATTTGCCGCCATACGGAATCGCCGAAGGGCCGACCACGGCCCAGCCATTGGGATGGTCGGGGGCGAGCTGATGGCCGCCTTCCCAGGGCGGGACTTCGCTGCTCTTGCGGCCGGTGTGGCCAAGCTGGATCCCGGGCACGCCGCCCATGTCCTTTATGATGTCGGTGACGCGCTTGAGACCTGGGATCTGGGCGTCGTCATAGATGCCGGCACAACGTACACTGGTGCGGCCAATCGGGGTGATCGCGATCTGTTCGGGAAACACGAGGCCAAAGCCGCCGGCCGCGCGCGAGCCCAATGTCATGATGTGAAAGTCGTTCATCAAGCCGTCGGTCGACCGATACATCGTCATCGGCGACATCGCGATGCGGTTGCGGACGGTGACTCCCTTCAATGTGTAAGGACTGAACAGATCAGGCATGCGGCTTCCTTTTCTCGACGGGCCAGGCCGGGGGCAGGACGCCACCAAAGCCATGTTGCATTGCACAAAGTCAGAGCATACGAGCCTAATTCGCATGCATTCGCTCAATAAAACATCAAATACACTGATGTAGGGCTAGATTAGATTGGATAGACGTCTTGCGTCTTCCAATATCCCTCGCTAGATTTTCAAAATCTGTAGTGCGATTTGGACATCAATATTTGATACTGCGAGATATCGCTACAGACACGCTGGCGTTGGAACGGGACGAAGCCTGCTGGTTTCCGCATGGCGAGACGGGTCGTATTTCGTTGTCGCCTCAAAGCCGAGTGGTGCTGGATAGTTCGGGACTGGGATGGCGCAACGCCTATGCCTCGATTACCGCCGCGCGCGTCTGGACTGGCGAAGTCGCCGCGATCGAGCATCCTTCGCTCGCCTATTGCCTGCGCGGCACGAACCTGGTCGAGCGCCGGATCGACGGCGAGGCGGAACCGCAGATCGTGCATTTTCGGGCGCGCAGGTTCGGGATCATGCCGACCCACGCGCAGGCGACCTATAGCGTTCGCGGCGGCGCCGATGTGCTGATGATTTACTTACGCGCCTCGATGATGCGCGAAACGATCATGCGCATGGGGGAGCCCACAGGCGTCCCGATCCATCTTACGCCGGTGATGAATTTCCTGGACCCCTTGCTCGAGCAGATTTGCTTGGAGTTTGCCGCTGCATTACATCGCCAGGACGCGTCGCGCGACGCCGCCTATGTGGATCGCCTCGCCGAAATGGCCGCGGCGCATTGCTGGAGGAACTATCGGTTTGCCCAATCCGGCGCCAAAGACGCGGCGTCGTGCGGGCCGCCGCTGCCTGGGCTTGTCGCGGGGGTTGAGCGGGTGCGCCTCTATGTCGACGAGCATCTCGACAGCGATCTCAGCCTCGATAGGCTGGCGCGCGTCGCGGAGACCAAGCCATCGCTGCTGACTCAGGCGTTCGTCGAGTTGCACTCAGCGACGCCGCATCAATTCGTGATCCGGCGACGGCTCGAAGCAGCGCGCAGGCTGCTGATCGTCTCCAGCCTGCCGATCTCCGAGATCGCGCTGCAGACTGGTTTCGCTAGCCAGAGCCACTTGTCGGTGGCGTTCAAGCGCGCGACGGGTGAGACGCCGAACCGGTTTCGGCGGGCAAAGTGAGCGGGCGGATTTCGCCGTCAACACAACACTTCTGTTGACCCAATCTTCAGCGTAACTTATTTTGTTTCATGTATTCGAGCCAAGCGAAGCGTTTCCTTGCAAGGTGAGGCGCGACGTTTGCTTACGGCCAAGGCGGCCATCTCACCGTAAGTCTCAATGGGCGCCGTTGAGCTTTGCCCCAACATGGCGGCTCGAAGGAATTTGATAAGGGACTTTGGTTGGCTATATTGAAGCAACTCGACATCAAGGACTAGACCCTTGCGATATGCGGTCAATCTGACGCGCGACGACAACGAAACCTGGCTGGCGACCGTGCCCGATCTGCCTGAAGCGATCACGTTCGGGGAAGATCGCGAGGAGGCGTTGGGTCGGGCTATCGACGTGATCGAAACCGCGCTGATGGCGGCGATCGCCGCACGCGAAGACATCGGTGAGCCGACGACGCGTGTCGGGGACTACGTCGTGCTACCGGCGCTGGCGTCCGCCAAGGTCGCCTTGTACCGCGCAATGCGGGCCGAAGGCGTGGGCAAAGCCGCGCTCGCTAAGCGGCTCAATATGGCCCTGCCTCAGATCGATCGTCTTCTCGACCTGCGGCATCAGTCGCGCCTCGATGCGCTGGAAGGCGCCGTCGCCGCGCTGGGCCGCTCGATGACCATCGTGGTCAAAGCGGCCTAACTTTCGCCCATTCACACCGGGCTGAGCTTGCGCTTCGCCTTATCCGCGGCCGCGCGCGCCGCGATCGACACGTTGAACATCTCCAGATCGTCCAGATCGCTTGCTACGGCGGGCGTCAGCGCGGCGTCGCGATAGGCGCGTGCGTGAGGATCGGCCTTCAGGACGCGGCGAAGTCGGCCCATGCGCCAGACCATCCGCGCGACCAACACGTGCTTGGCGGCGAGGTCATAGGCGTAGCGGGGATAGAAGGTCAGCGGGTTCTCTTTTCGCATTCCTGGCCGCCGGTCGAGCCTCACCTTGCGCCGGAGATAGCCGCCTTCGAGCGGGTGGATCTTTTCGATCGTCACGCAACCATAAAACCAGATCAGCAGGAACATCATCTTGCCCGGGCTGATGCCGGTGGCGACGGCGCGGCGCATCAGTCGCGATAGCCTGGATTAACTCGGTCGAGCTTGCGCAGGAGAGCGGGCCAAACCAGTTTTTCCGCAAGCTTCGACATGCCGCCAGACTGCACTATCGCCGTATTCTTTTCGATCACTTCAGGCGCGGTCGGGTGGTCCATTTCCACACCGCCGAGCATCCGGGTGCGAACCTGCATCGTGCACGCCCGCTCGAGAAAATACATGCGCAGGAAGGCCTCGGCGCAAGTCCGCCCAACGGTTAGCGTGCCGTGATTGTGCAGCAGCATGACATTCTTGGTTCCGAGATCGCGCTGCAGGCGCGGCCGCTCATCGTGGTCGAGCGCGACGCCCTCGTAATCGTGATAGGCGAGATCGGGGATCACGAGCTGCGCGGTCTGGTTGAGCGGCAGCAGGCCTTCGTTCGACGTGGACACCGCCGTGCCATCCGGCGTGTGCAGATGCATCACGCAGCCCGCGTCCTCGCGGACCTCGTGCACCGCGGAATGGATGGTGAAGCCAGCGGGGTTGACGGGGTAGGGCGACGCGCCGATCGCAACGCCGCTCATGTCAATTTTAACTAGGCTCGACGCGGTGATCTCCTCGAACATCATTCCGTAGGGGTTAATTAGAAAGTGATGTTCAGGTCCGGGAATGCGCGCCGAAATATGAGTGAAGATCAGATCGTCCCACCCGTACATCGCCGCGAGACGATAGCACGCCGCCAGATCGGCCCGGATTGCCGCCTCGACCGCGGCGGCTTGCGGTTGCTGCTCGACACGAGCGTTCATAACGTCCTCCCGCATGATTTCGCCTATCATGGCGAGAAGCGGCGGCGGACACAAGCGGGCGCCGTCTATTCCGCAGCCGAAGGTTTTCCAGCAGGAGTTTGACAGTCGCCGGGCCCAGTAGCGATCATGGGCCTATTAGACGCTGCTCTAGATCCGACGCCCGTGGCAAGGCGTAATTTGTACTGGACGCGACCATGAAGTCCGACGCTGGCGCGCCCCGCATCATTTGATTTGAGATATCATGCGCCTACGGCTTACCCAAACAGTATCGTTCGTAGTCGTCGGCCGCGACGCTTAGCGGGTAGTGCTGTCATATCATCCAGAAAGTGCAATCTTATGACCGAACCGACGACCCAGGCACCGTCACTCAATCGCCGCAAGGTC
>JAYTRP010000653.1:0-9344 GCA_043746145.1 Hyphomicrobiales bacterium
CTCTCGGGTTTGCTGAGAGCGGGTCGGGGCGACTGTCGGGCCTCATCCCGCCGTCTGATTCAAGCAGGAGCAGGGTTTACGTGAAAGTGTGGAAATGACCGCCATTCTCGAAATGCGAGGCATCTCGAAGAGCTTCCCCGGCGTCAAAGCGCTCAGGGACGTCAACCTGACGGTTCGCGAGGGGGAGATCCATGCGATCTGCGGAGAGAATGGCGCCGGCAAATCCACCCTTATGAAGGTGCTGAGCGGCGTCTATCCCTACGGCTCCTACGAAGGGCAGATCATTTATCAGGGTGACGAGCGCCGCTTCCAACGCATCGCCGACAGCGAACATCTCGGCATCATCATCATCCACCAGGAACTTGCGCTCGTCCCGCTGCTCTCGATCGCCGAGAACCTCTTTCTCGGCAACGAGCCGGGCAGAGCGGGCATCATCAACTGGGGCGAGGCGTTCACCCGCACCCGGGAATTGCTGGCGAAGGTGGGCCTGAAAGAATCACCAAACACGCTGATCACCAATCTGGGCATCGGCAAGCAGCAACTCGTCGAGATCGCCAAGGCGCTCGCCAAGAAGGTCAAGCTGCTGATTCTGGACGAACCGACGGCGAGTCTCAACGAGAGAGACAGCGACGCCTTGCTCAAGTTGCTGGTCGAGTTCAAGGCCCAAGGCATCACCTCGATCATCATCTCGCACAAGCTCAACGAGATCGCGCGCATTTCGGATCGCATCACCATCCTGCGCGACGGCGCTACGGTGGAGACGATCGACTGCCGCACCGAGACGATCAGCGAGGATCGCATTATTCGCAGCATGGTCGGTCGCGAAATGTCCGACCGCTACCCGCCGCGGGTTCCCAACATCGGCGAGCGTCTGTTCGAGATCAAAGACTGGCGCGTCGACCATCCGCAGCACGCGGGCCGCGAAATCATCAAGGGCGTCAACCTGAGCGTCAATCGCGGCGAGGTGGTCGGCATCGCTGGCCTGATGGGCGCGGGGCGCACGGAGCTCGCGATGAGCGTGTTCGGCCGCGCCTATGGCCGCAACGTGCGCGGTCAGGCATTCATGAACGGCAAGGCGGTCGATGTTTCCTCGATCCAGAAAGCGATCGCCGTGGGCGTCGCTTATGTCACCGAGGACCGCAAGAGCCTCGGGCTCGTGCTCAACGAGGACATCAAGAACAACGTGACCCTCGCCAACTTGCCCGGCGTCGCCTGGCGCGGCGTGATCGACAATCATCGCGAGCAAAAGGTCGCCAGACAATATCGTGAATTGCTGCGCATCCGCTCCTCCGGCATCTTCCAGAAGACGGTCAATCTGTCGGGCGGCAATCAGCAAAAGGTTGTCCTGAGCAAATGGCTGTTCGCGCAGCCGCAGGTGCTGATCCTCGATGAGCCGACCCGAGGGATCGACGTCGGCGCGAAATATGAGATCTATGGCATCGTCAACGACCTCGCCGCCGCGGGCAAGGCCGTGATCATGATCTCGTCGGAAATGCCTGAACTGCTCGGCATCTGCGATCGGATCTATGTTATGAACGAAGGCCGTTTCGTCGACGAAATGCCCGCCAAGGGGGCGACCCAGGAAAAGATCATGGCCTCGATCATGAAACAATACGGAGTCGCGGCATGACGCAGAGTACGATCGCGGCGCCCAACGCCGAGCAGTCCGCCGCCAGCGCGAGCTTTTGGAAGAGCAGTCTGCGCGACTACGGCCTATTGCTGTCGCTCTTGCTGATCATGGCGTTTTTCGAGTTCGAGACCGGCGGCGTGCTGCTCGACCCCGTCAACATCACCAACCTGATCTTGCAGAACAGCTACATCGTGGTGATGGCGCTCGGCATGCTGCTGGTGATCGTCGGCGGCCACATAGACCTGAGCGTTGGCGCGATCGTCGGCTTCGTCGGCGCCGTCGCCGCATCGCTGATGGTCTACGAAAAAGTGCCGTGGCCGCCGGTCATCGTGCTGGCTATCGTCGTCGGCGGGCTGATCGGCGCCGCGCAGGGCTATCTCGTCGCCTACAGCAAAATCCCGTCGTTTATCGTGACGTTGGGAGGCATGCTGATCTTCCGCGGCCTCACCGGCAACATGCTGCTTGGCCAGTTCGTCGGTCCTTTCGCCAAGGGCTTTCAGTCGATCAGCTCCGGCTTCATCCCTGACTTCAGCAACTACGGCCTGTTCAAGGCCGCAGAAGGACAGGACCAATTCTTCTGGTCGACTATGGTGATCGGGATCATCGGCGCGGCGCTGCTCATCGTCCTGGCGATCCGCGCCTGGCGGCGTGACAACGCGCAGGCGATGGAGACCGAACCCTTCGCGCTGATGCTCGGCAAAAACTTGATCTTCGCCGCGCTGATTCTCGGCATCACCTATCTGCTCGCCTGGAACAAGGGCCTGCCGAACGTCCTGGTCATCATGGGCGTGTTGATCGTCATCTATGCCTTCATGACGACGCGCACCACGATCGGCCGTCGCATCTATGCCATCGGGGGCAATCGCCTCGCCGCCCAACTCTCGGGCGTCCGGGTCGAGCGACTGACGTTTTTCACCTTCGTCAACATGGGCGCGCTCGCGGGACTGGCCGGCCTGATCGTCGCCGCGCGCCTGAACTCGGCGACGCCCAGTGCGGGCAATTCGTTCGAGCTTGACGTGATCGCCGCCTGCTTTATCGGCGGCGTGTCGGCGTCTGGCGGCGTTGGCAAGGTGATGGGCGTGGTCATCGGCGCCTTCTTCATGGGCGTGATGAACAACGGCATGTCGATCCTCGGGATCGGCATTTTCTGGCAGCAGGTCGTCAAAGGGATCGTGCTGCTCGCCGCCGTCTATGTCGACGTTTACCAGAAGAGTAAGGGCTGAGGTCGGCGACGCCCGGCCTTACTTCGCCCCTTGCGCCTCCGCCATGGCGAGCTTCGCCATGATCGGCACGGCGGCGCCCATTTTGAGGCCGCGCTCCGGGTTGGAGGCGTTGCCGTCGAGCGCGCGCTTGTAGACGCCCTGCGAGATCGCCGCGATGCGGAAGAAGCTGAACGCGATCATGAACGCCCAATGCGGCACGCCGGCAAGGCCCATGCGGCGGCAGTAGTCAGCGACATAGTCGCGTTCGCTGGGGAGGCCCAACGCGGCGCGATCGAGGCCCGCCAGTCCGCGAAAATCGCCGGCGTTCGGCAGGCGCCATTGCATGCACTGATAGGCGAGATCGGCAAAGGGATGGCCTATCGTCGAGAGTTCCCAGTCGAGCACGGCGAGCAGCCGGGTCGATTGACGGTCGAAGATCATGTTGTCGATGCGATAATCGCCATGCACCACCGAGATGCGGCCATCGTCGGGCGGCAGGTTGGCGCCGAGCCAATCGATCAGCGCGTTCATGTCGGCGACTTCACCGGTCTCGCTCGCGCGATACTGCTCGCTCCAGCGCTGCCATTGCCGTGCGAAATAATTACCGGGCTTGCCGAAGTCGGTCAGCCCCACGGCAGCGACGTCGACGCCATGCAGCTTCGCCAGCGTCTCGTTCATCGCGTCATAGACGCCGGCGCGCTCCTCCGGGTTCGATTCCGGCATGCCCGGGTCCCAAAAGATGCGCCCGTCGACATGCGCCATGAGATAAAACACCGAGCCGGCCACGCTCTCGTCCTCGCAGAGCGCTAACGCCAGCGGGGCGGGACAGCCGGCTTGCCCTAGCGCCCGCATCACGCGGAACTCGCGCTCGACCATATGCGCCGACTTGAGCAGCTTGCCCGGCGGCTTGCGTCTGAGCACGTAACGCGCGCCCGGCGTTGCGATCAGATAGGTCGGGTTTGATTGGCCAGTGGGAAATTTCGTCGCCACGCTCGGCCCTGCGTAACCCTCGACACGCGCGCTCGCCCATCGGTCGAGCGCCCGCGTGTCCTCCGGGAAGTTCGCTTCGCTCACGACGCGCCGCCCTCATTGGTGTAGCGCTTCAGTTCGGCCTGCGAGATAACGCGGCGATGCACGGCGTCCGGTCCATCGGCGAGGCGCAGCGTGCGCACCGAAGTCCACATACGCGCGAGCGGGAAATCCTGACTAACGCCCGCGCCGCCATGCATCTGCACGGCCTGATCGATAACTTCCAACGCCATACGAGGCGCAACCACCTTGACCTGCGAGATGTAAGGCGCGGCCGCACGATTGCCTAAGGTGTCCATCGCCCAAGCGGCCTTCAGACAGAGCAGGCGCGCCATTTCGATATTGATGCGCGCCTCGGCAATAATGTCTCGATTGGCGCCGAGTTGCGCGAGCTTTTGTCCGAACGCCTCGCGCGACGTAGCCCGTCTGCACATCGCCTCCAGCGCGCGCTCGGCCTGCCCGATGGCGCGCATGCAATGGTGGATGCGGCCCGGGCCTAGTCGCCCCTGTGCGATCTCGAACCCTTTGCCGGGCGCAACCACGATGGCGTCCTTGGGCACGCGCACGTTCTTGAACCGGATGTGCAGATGACCGTGCGGCGCGTCGTCCTGTCCGTAAACCGTCATCGCCCGGAGCTTCTCGATCCCTTTGGCATCCGCGGGAATAAAGAACATCGAATGGCGCGCGTGTTTCGCCGCGCCGGGATCGGAGAGCGCCATGGTGACGTAGAGCGAGCAGCGCGGATCGCCAGCGCCCGACGACCACCATTTCTCGCCGTTGAACACCCATTCGTCGCCTTCGAGCTTCGCCTCCATCGCGATATTGGTTGCGTCCGAAGAGGCGACGCCCGGCTCGGTCATCAGATAGGCCGAGCGGGTGCGTCCATCCAGCAGGTCGGGCAACCAGCGCGCCTTCTGCGCGTCCGAACCGTAGCGCTCGACCACTTCCATGTTGCCGGTGTCTGGGGCGGAGCAATTAAATACTTCCGAGGCGATCGGCGACCAGCCCATTTCCTCGGCGATATAGGCGTATTCGACGGTGCTGAGGCCGTAGCCCTTGTCCGATCCGGTCAGCCAGAAATTCCAGAGCCCTTTGGCTCTCGCTTTCGCCTTGAGCTCTTCCATGATTTCGGTCATGCGCGCGGTCGGCTTGAAGCGGTCGCCCGTCTTGCCGATCTCGGCTTCGTAGGCATGCTCGACCGGCATGATTTCGTCGCGCACCATGGCGCGCACGGCAGCGACGAGCGGACGAACTTTTTCGGTGACGCCGAGATCCATATTTTCCTCCCAAATCTTAAGTCGAGTTTTGCGCTGCGCAGCGCGTCCGCGCAAGAGCCCAGGCTTTGCTACCTGCGACTAAGCGGCAAGTTCAGGCGTCGCCCGGCGCGCAATCGCGGCGACGTCTACGCCGCGTGGCAACGATCCGAAATGGCCCGACCACGGTCCCGCCAGGCGCGAGGCGACGAACGCGTCGGCGACCGCATGCGGGGCATGGCGAATCAGCAGTGAGGCGGAAAGCGCAAGCGCGAACCGCTCCACGAAACGGCGCGCGGCCCCCTCGTAACGCAGGACGTCGACGAGATCCGCCTCGAGCTCGATGATGAACGCGTCGTAGCGCGGGTCCGAACCCTTCGCCAAGCGAAGCTCGTCGAGCAGCGCGGGAACGCACTCGGGTTGGCGGCGGATCGAGCGCAACACGTCGAGGCAGACGACATTTCCCGTTCCTTCCCAGATGCCGTTGAGCGGCGCCTCGCGGTAGAGGCGCGCCATCGGATGATCCTCGATGAAACCGTTGCCGCCATGGCACTCTAGCGCCTCGACAACCACCGGTGTCGCGCGCTTGCCGTTCCAATATTTGGCGATCGGCGCGCCGATGCGGCCAATCAACCTTTCGGCCTCGCTCTCGGGTTCGCGATCGAGCGCATGCACGAAGCGGAACGCCAGCCACGCTGCGGCTTCCACCTCGATGGCGAGGTCGGCGATCACGTTGGTCATCAATGGCAGGTCGATCAGCGACTTCTGAAAAGCGCGGCGCGAGTTGGCATGGTGGGCGGCGGCCGCGAGCGCGCGGCGCATCAGCCCGGCCGAGCCGATCGCGAAATCAAGCCTCGTGTAGTGGTTCATCTCGAGGCCCGCACGAATGCCGTGGCCGGGCTCGCCGATCAGATGCGCGATCACGCCGCGAAACTCGACCTCGGACGAGGCGTTCGAACGGTTGCCGCACTTGTCCTTGAGGCGCTGGATCATCAGCCGGTTGCGTGAACCATCCGGCAACCAACCCGGAACGACGAAACACGAGACGCCCTCCTCGCTGCGGGCGAGGGTGAGAAACACGTCGGAGTGCGGGACTGAGAAAAACCATTTGTGGCCAACAAGCGAATAGGTCCCATCGGCGTTGCGGGTCGCGACGGTCTGGGTCTGGCGCAAGTCCGAGCCACCCTGCTTCTCCGTCATCGCCATTCCCGCCGTGCCGCCCCGTTTTTGGGAAGCGGGCAAAGGACGTTGGTCATATTCGCGCGAGCTCAAAAGCGCGCCGTACTCGGCCCAGAGTTTGGGGTCGCGGCGCAGGATGGGAATCGCGGAATATGTCATCCCCAGCGGACAGCAGACGCCGTTCTCGCCCTGGTTCCACAAATAGGAAACCGCCGCCCGAGCGACCTGCGCGCCCGGTCGCGGATCGGTCCAACATTGCGAATGAAATCCGTCGCGCATCGCGAGCGTCATCAGCTCGTGCCAAGCCGGATGGAACTCGATCTCGTCGATCCGGCGGCCCCAACGGTCGTGCGTGCGTAACTCAGGCGTGTGGCGGTTGGCGGAGCGTGCGAGTTCCTGCACCCTGGCGGAACCGACCCGCCGCCCAATCTCGCTCGCGTGCGGCGCGGACCAACTCGCGTCGAAGGTTGAAAGAATGTGACCCAGCGCGGGATCGGCGGCGTATGCGTCGTAGTCGGCGAGCGGCGGAGCTTGGTTGAGAACCTCGTGCGTGGCGTAGCCGAAGGGGTCGAGGGTCACGGCGGGCTCCTTTGCGGCGTCGTCAAAATATTTGCAGGCATGACCGAGCGGCTCCCCGAACTAATGTCCGTAACCTACACGCCCTCGGCGCCGGACACTTCTCTCACATCCGGGCGCAGCGGAGAGACAGAAGGCTTATTCCCGGCCAGCCAAGCCAGACAGCGCCTCATTTGTGAGTTGGCAAAGCGTCCAGTCGTCTCGCACCGTCGCCCCCAGTGCCTGATAGAACGCGATCGCGGGCGCATTCCAGTCCAGCACCGCCCATTCGAGTCGCGCCCATCCCTCGGTCACGCATTTTCGCGCGAGATGGCGTAGCAACGCGCGGCCGGCTCCCCTGCCTCTGTGCGACGGCCGCACGTAGAGGTCCTCGAGATAGATGCCGTTGCGGCCGCGAAAAGACGAAAAATTGAGAAACCAGAGCGCAAAGCCGATCGGCTCCCCGCTCCACTCGGCAATCTCGCAGAACGTCGTCGCGCCAGGCGCGAACAGTGCAGCGTCGATCATGATTTCGGTGGCGTCGACTTCGTCCGAAAGTTTCTCGTAAGCGGCGAGTTCGTGGACGAAGGCGAGGATGAGCGGCGCCTCGCCCGGGCGCGCGGCACGGAGCGACAGAGTCATGCGTCATCCCTCGTTACCGGGCCGCCTCTAACCCACCGCTCAGGGCTTTGGCAAAGGAACGGGGTTGTCCGAATCCGAATCGATGTAATCGACAATGTCGGCGCGCTTCGCCTCGTCGGATTCGCCGGGATAAGTCATCTTGGTTCCCGGCACGAAGGCGGACGGCTTGGCAATGAACGTGTTAATCTCGGCGATGGTCCACTCGCCGCCTTTGCCCTTCATGCCGTCGGAATAGGCAAAGCCGGGATAAGTCCCCTTGGGGCGTCCAATAACTCCATAGAGCGGCGGTCCAACCTTGATCGTGCCGCCTTTATTGAAGCTGTGGCAAGATTGGCAAACTTTGGTGTCAGCCTCACCCTTCTTGATGTCGGCCTTGGCGAGCAAGATGGGAAGCGCGGTCTCCTTGGGCGCATCGACCTTCGCGGTTTCCGCCGGCGCGCCGCTGGGCAGCGCATAGCCTGGCTGGACCGCATGGTCAGGCGAATAGATCGCGTTGCTGAAAACGCCCAGCGCCATCGTCCCGAGCAGAGTGAACATCACCGCTAGAGCGATCTTGTTGGTGTCGGTGGTTTCCATGCGCGCGTCAGTCCCGATATCGAAATTTCGGCCGGAGACGCGCCCTGCCAAGGCGCCCCCTGGGGCCTGATTAGCCGCTTTGCGGCGGGGTTGGCAACACGTATAAGCCCGGCCTCTCCCCTTTTTGAGAACGTGCAGTTCCTCTTTCAAAAACGCGAAGCCTTCGGAATTCCCATGTCGAACCCTATCGTTCTGGTGCCCGCGCGAATGTCGTCGACCCGGTTGCCCGGCAAGCCGCTCGCCGACATCCACGGCGAACCGATGATCGTGCATGTCTGGCGGCGCGCGGTGGAAGCGGACATAGGCCCCGTGCTGATCGCAGCGGACGATTGCGCGATTGTGGACGCGATTTTGAGCGTCGGCGGCCGCGCTGTGCTTACGCGGGCCGATCACGCCTCGGGATCGGACCGGATCGCCGAGGCGATTGCGGCGGCGGACCCGGACCGGCGACACGACATTATTGTCAATGTTCAGGGCGACCTGCCGACGATCGAACCGCTTGCGGTGCGCGCATCTGTCGCGCCCCTTGCCGACCTCGCGGTCGATATTGCGACGCTCGCCACGCCGATCCGTCGCGAGGAGGAGCGCGACGACCCGAACGTGGTCAAGGCGATTGGGGCTGAGATCGACGCGAAGCGATTGCGAGCGCTCTATTTCACCCGCGCCCGGGCGCCCTGGGGCGAGGGGGAATTGCTGCACCACATCGGCCTTTACGCCTACCGCCGCGCGGCGCTCGAGCGATTCGTCGCCCTGCCGCCCTCGCCGCTGGAACGGCGCGAGCGGCTTGAACAATTGCGCGCCCTGGAGGCGGGCATGCGAATCGACATCATGCTGGTGGACGCGATGCCGCTCGGCGTCGACACGCCCGAAGACCTCGCGCGCGCCCGAGAATGGCTCGCGCCGAAAGGACTAAAATGAACAAGATCATCGCCTATCAGGGCGAGCCGGGCGCCAATTCGCACATCGCCTGCGCCGACAATTTCGCCGATTACGACCCCCTGCCCTGCGCCACCTTCGAGGACGCGTTCGCCGCGTTGCGCGATGAAGCCGCCGATCTCGCAATGATCCCGATCGAGAACTCGATCGCCGGTCGCGTGGCGGACATTCATGCACTGCTGCCCGCCTCCAACCTGCACATTATCGGCGAGACGTTTTTGCCGATCCATTTCCAGTTGCTGGCGATTCCCGGGGCCAAATTGAGCGAACTCAAAAGCGTTTACAGCCATGTCCACGCGCTCGGCCAGTGCCGCAAGCTGATCCGGGAACTCGGCCTGAAGG
>JAYTRP010000654.1:0-2995 GCA_043746145.1 Hyphomicrobiales bacterium
CCCTGGCGCACCATGGTTCCCGTCGTGATGTCTTCGACTTTGTCGATATAGGCATCGAAACGAAGCGCGATGATGGACACGCGCCGCTCGTCGAGTTGAACCGTGCCCGATGCGCGCACAGGCGTCGCAAAGCGCCGCATGGCCGCGGGTTCGAAGCGAACGCCGGTGCGCTGTAATTTCCCCGGCGACACTTTCAGCGTCGATCCCTCCTCGTCGTCGCCGGTGAACACGGGGATATAGTCCATCCCCATCGAATCCTTTTTTGGAACCGACGACGTGTCGGGCAGCCCCATAGGGTTGCGATAGAATTTGATGTGCTTGGGATCGCTCGCAACTGGCTGATTGAGGGTAAGCGCGTTCGTTGAATCCGTAACGGCGGCGATCTCTGCGTCCGCGATGTCCTCGAAGTGGACATCCTCGCTCGCGTGTACCGCTACGTAAGGTTGCCCCGTCGCCGTCGTCGCCGGGCCGATGGCATAACGAGGCCCATCGGGATCGCGATAGTAAATGATCGGGCCCGAAGGAACGGATTGCCGCATCGCAACGGCGCCCGGCGACGCTATCGGCGATTTGAGCCAAGCGAAGCGCAAGGCGACGGGAAGGGCGTAGGGCAGTTCATGCCGACCCGCCACAAAACCGGTCGTCCCCGCCGCCATGACGGCGACGAGGAAAGCCGTGGACCAGAGTGCGCGCCTCACTTTTGCGCCTGAATGACCAGTTTGCTTTCGACCGTACCGGTCTCGCCTTGGATTTTGGCCCCGAGGGAAAGTCGCCAATGGCCCGCCATGCCGACATCGGCCTCGAACCGATAAAGGCCGGGTTCCGCGCCCGGTATGGCGGCGATCTTCGTCGTCATTTCCTCCATGCCGTCGGGGGCCATATCGAGCCGTGTCGCGAAAATTACAGCGTCGGGGACAGCTTTACCCGTCGCCTTATTGACGAGCCGCACGGAGATGTCCGCCTTGTGACCTATCGTCAGGGTCGGATCGACGAGCTGAAACTCGTAGTCTTTCACATCGGCGCGCGCGAGACGGGTGGTTCCCACAACAGCGATCAACACCGCCACGACGGCGCGCGTATTCAAAGACATGTCCATGACTTTCTCGTTTGAATGGGTCGCAGCAGCACGCGCAGTCATCGCGCGGCTCAAGGTCGCGCAAAAACATCGGCGCGAATCGGCCAATCAGACGAGGATACGAGGGGGGCGGGACGGCGGGGAAAAGCCCAGGCCATCCCTGAAGCGATCAGCTTGAAAGGTGGTGACCCGAACAATGATGGGAAAAAACGGCGTCGAAAATTCGTTCACAGCACCGAGCATGCCGGGCGATACACACAGCACGCCAAGCGGACACTTGTGACAATCGTCGGGAAAGTGCTTTTTGGGACAGCACAGCATGCTGTCCGCCATCGAGGCGGCGCTCATGGCGCTAGCCGGCGTGGGAACGGTGAGAGACCCCGCCCCCATTAGCCCAACGATCACAAAGATCGTCAGCAGATAGCGTATGATACTGTATCGATGCACACCCCAAATATGCCCTAGCGGACCTCTCCTGGCAAGGAGGCAAGGCATAGCCGGTCTTGCGCTCTCGGCCCCTGTGGTAAATGTCGCAATGAAAGGCGGCAGCGCGCCATCAGAGGCGGGTCACAACGCGAGTTTTGCGCCTGGGCCTTGAAACGAGATTGTCCTAAGTCGCCACGCAATACCGCCATGAAGCCGACCGGCAAAACTTGGGGTCTCGTCTTGGTCGGTCGAAAGTTCGCTCCGATGCAGATCCCCGCGAGGGCGCTACTCAGATACCCCTTCTGCCTGGTTCCAAGCCTGCCTGGTTGTGCGCCGCGAGGGCGTCGATGAGTGCGTTCGGATCGTGGCATTCGAGATGTGTCAGCAAGGCGCAGGCTAACGAGAGCGCCCGTGCTTTCGGGAGCGCCTGCGCTTCCCCCAAACTGAGGAAATCGGCGACTTGGGCGAAACCGAGAACGCGGCGCACGATTTCGATGGCCAAAAAGCCGACGGCGTCGCGCAATACGTCGTCGATATAGGCTGCAAGTATCTGTGCGCGCTGGAGATCGTCGGTGGCGAAATGGCGAACGGGCAGTCCGTCGCCGTCTGCGGGCAACGCGAGTTCGAGAAAGCGTCGGCGGAAGTCGCGCCAGAAGGTGACGATGTCGCCCTCCAGCTTCGCTCGGAACGCGGCCGGATCGCCTTCGCGCAGAGGCGCCGTGAACCAGGCGATCACGAGGTGGGCGAGATAATTGCCGACGTCAAAACCCGTGGGGCCGATCGTGGCGAATTCACCGTCGATAACCCGTGTGTCGTCCGCCGTGGCCATCACCGAGCCGGAATGCAGGTCGCCGTGCAACAACGATTGCGCTTTGGTCAAATAGCTTAGGCGCAATCCAGCGACCGCTCGCTTGATGTCGCCATCGCCTCGCAAACGAGCGGTCCAGGGCTCCAGCGCGGGCAGAATCCTGTTGCGCGGGCTTTGCGTGTAAGGTTCGATGAAAACGAGATCGATGGTGATACGCTGCAACGCGACGTTGGGCGCGAATTTCGCCAGATCGAACGCGCGCGCCTCGAAGGGGGCGGCGAGGTCGCTGGTGTGGACGGCGGTCTGTGCAACATATTCGGCGATGTCGCGCGCGACGTGCGGAAAATGTTTTCCCGCGACGAAAGCGCTGCGCAAAATCACATGCGGCGCCAGTTTCTCCATCGCGAGCACTCGTAGCTCGGCGTCGAAATCGTAGAGCGTTGGCGCGAGCGAGCCGACGAAGGGCGCGACGCGTCGAATATAGGCGGCCTCGAACGCGGCGCGGTCGACGTCAAGCGGCCAATCGTCCTTGGCGACGCGCACATAGGGCAGCGCTTGTTTGACGCACAGGCCCCCGGCCGGGCCATCGACTAAGAACACCGAATTGAGGTTGCCGTCGGCGACGTCGCGAATGCGCCAATCTGCTGGCGCGCCGCTAAGCCGAAGAGCGAGGGCTGGGCGGCCAA
>JAYTRP010000655.1:0-2994 GCA_043746145.1 Hyphomicrobiales bacterium
ATCACCGCCGCGAACCCGGCCATCCAGAACCTGACGATCGACGACAACGACACGTCGCTCGCCTATCAACTGATCGCCGGTCTGGCTTGGCAGGCGACTGACAACCTGAACGTCGATCTGACCTATCGTTGGCTCGGCGGTGCGGACCTCGACTTCGCGTCGACCGGTTCGAACGCTCTGCAACCTGGCGTCTTCAGCGGCGAATACCGCGACCAGTCGGTGACCGTCGGCCTGCGTTACTCCTTCGCTTCGCCGCCGCCCCCGCCGCCCCCGCCCCCGCCCCCGCCCCCGCTTCGGCTTCGAGAAGCGGCAGCGGCCCGGGCTTGCGGCGCTTTCGCTGGTCTGCCTTCACTATCGCGATCAGATAATGTTTGAGCAGCGCGACATCGCGATTGACATTCTGAAGGCTGTTCCAGCGACGCACTTCGCCCGACAGTTCCCACTCGCCGCTCGTCCATGCGGTCCTGTCCTTGAGGCATTCAAGCCCCTCGCGGAACTCCTCGACGCTGCGCGCCTCAGAGCGTTGGGCAAGCACTTCCATGACATCGCCCATCGCCTGGATGCCTGCGCCGTGAAGCAGGCGCGATGTTGCGGGCTTTTGACCGTGCCAACACTCGGGCCAAACCTTCTTCACCGCCTCGAAGAAATTGGAAACGAGCCGCACGCAGCGCTCGATCCCCTTGGGCGAGCGGATCATCTCGCGCATCACGCCGTTGCTCAGCGATTCCATGATGATCCGCTGCATCACAGTGTCGGCAATAATTCCTTCGGGACAGGTGTGCTGCTTGATATAGCCCTTGAGCGCAGTGTTCTCGAAATTGAGACGCGCGGTCAGGTCCGAGGCGACCGACCGACGGCTGAGGCGCGGCGGCAGATTGTCGACGGTCGGCAGCAGTTCGTAGATCAGCGATTTCGGCAGCGGCTTGGTGTTATTGATCAGCACGAACTGGCGGCGCAGTTCGGCCTCGTTGCGGCAGATCAAGGCGGACACGAAGATCTGGAAGTCGCGGTCGACCTCGGCCAGCGCGGACAGGCGCTGCTGGCCATCGACGACCAGGCCGGGGATGCCACTCGTCATGTCGATTGACAGCCGCATGGTGCCATTGCCGAGATCCTCGACCTCGACGTGATCAGTGAAGGCAACGACGATCGGATTGGGGAGAACGGAATTGGGCTGTTCGAGATAGTCGCGGATCTCGCGGATGTGCGCGGCGACCTGCGGACGCTGGAACCCGCTGAGTTCGCCTTGCGCATCGCGGCCGATGCGCTCGATAGCGGCGAAGCGGAGCACGTCGGCCGCCGTTGTCGCGAAGCTGAGCACTTGGTGTTCACTGCTCTGCTGCGCACAGACGGCGAGGTAGGTCATTGGGGTTGACGGCACGCTTCAAATCCAGTCGTTCAATATGGTCGTGGTAGACTGCGAGATTGTGGATCCCGCGGCGCTTGTTGCGGTTGCTGCCGCGAAAGATGATTACGTCGATCGCGGCCTCCTGGCAGATTTTGCAGGAACATTGTTTCCAGGGCCGTTCGGTCAGGGTCAGCCGGTAGCGCTGCGCAAGCCGTGCGAGCGCAATGCTGTCCTTGCAGTCCTCGTAAGGCCTCTCCTCGACCAGCGGCGCGCTGTAGACAAGGACATTGTGGAGGGTCTCCTCAAGATCAGCGGCACCGCGATCGAACGCGCGCAACGAGTTTAACGCCAGCGCTTCCAGTCGTACTAGTTCCTCGGCGCGAAAGATGCCCTTCTTGACGCCGCGCTGGAGTTTGGGGTTCTCGATAGCCTGCGGCACCCGGATCGAAGTGAAGTAGCGCAGCCCCAGACCATCGCCGGGCAAATAATAATTCTGCTTGGCGTCCTTGAACGCGCGGATCAGCGGCGAGGTGGTGTCGAAGCTCGCGATGTCATAGCCGTGGAAGCTGTCGATATCGTCCGCCTTGGCGAAGCCCAGGATGTGCAGCCGGGTCGAGGCCGGAGCCGCGTCGCGGATCGCTTCGAGTACCAGTTGGATCTCGGGCGACTTCAACGGGACCATGCCGCCGATTGCGAGATAGTCATAGCCCATCGTCACCAACCGGCGGGCGGCCTCGGCCATGCTGCCCGGCGACCAGCCCTGGACTACGCCCAACGGCGTAAAACTGGCGCCGATCGCCAGCGTTTCGCGGCGGAAGGCGTCGGCATTTTCGAGCGTAATCTCGAAGCGCGCCTTGGCGTCGTCGCTGCCCCCGGCCATGCCCTGGCTGGCAGGATCGAAGTCGAAGATGATGTGATCGACCGAGCAGCCATGGGTGAAGCCGCATTCGTCGTAGAACTCGGCCATTTCTACAGCGGTATAAGGCGGGCGCTCTTCCTGGACATAGGTGAAAGCGCCGCAGTCGCCGAAGATGTCGAGATGCGCGAACTCGGGCTTGTCGAGACGTAGGAATTTGCGCACGCCGACCAAGTGGAAGCGCCGCGCCTGGCTCGCGGTATATTTGCCCTTTACCCGGTGGTCGCCGACGATGCCGCGCGACACCAGCACGCCATCATAGGGCGCATAGCCGAGAATCTCGTGCGGATAGGCGTCGCCCCAAGAGGGCTGGCGCTCGGCAGGGCTACGGTCGCCGATAAAGTCGAAGGCCGGATCGACATAATCGAGGCTGTCAGCGAATATGAACTTCATACTGCGACCCGGGCTTGTTCGCGCTCGATCCGGATAAGATGTTCGCTTAATTTATTGATGTGCTGCGGCGTGGATTGAAGTTCGTTCCAAGCGAGGCCGAGGCCATCCCACCGCCCATCGGTCCACCGGCAATGAGGGGCCAGGCGCGCGAGGCTTTCGACGATCACGGCTGCCTTATTGGCGACCCCGTCCGTGCGGAGCATGATCGTATCCATAAGCGCCCCCATCGCCCGGATTCCAACCGAGTGCATGAGACGGCTATCCTTAGGCGATTTACCCCAAGCGTCAGAAAACGTATCGCGAACTGCCGACCAATAGGTGACGAGAGCGTCATACA
>JAYTRP010000656.1:0-2993 GCA_043746145.1 Hyphomicrobiales bacterium
ATCATACTATTAGGTAGCGGATCGCTGGCTGGATTATCGACTGCTGGGGCAGTCTCCTGTCGATTACCTTCAGGCTCAACTGACTTCTCCCCTTGACCACTCTCAATCTCTTTAAACTCCGCAGATGCCAAAAATACTTTGAGGATCCGCGTGTGGTCCCCATGCTCGCGTAATGCGCTAGCATAATGAAGCATGCCCTGGTCGTCCGGCTCTCTTTTCAACAGAACCCGATAGAGGGACGAGACATATTCCTCAGGCGACAATTCCGCAGTTGGATGAACGGCTTTCGAGTTTCGCAACATAGATCCAATCATCATGACCGTGCTACCGGACGCTTGCAGCGCAGACGCGCATCGTAAAGCAAAATAGGGTCAGGCAAACAGGGGGAAGCTGTTCACAGCTAGCCCGAGCATTTCAGAAGGTCTGAGCATCGAATCGGCAACAAGCCTATTCCGCGAGAAGTATGTGAGCCAGAAAGGAGTAAGCGATTTAATTGGAAAGTAAATGAATTCACCCAGACGAATCAGTGGCTTGCAGATTCCGAGTTCGACGGCAGAGCCGATATTAGACAGAGGAGGCGACCGGCGACGCTTCAGGCCGACGACACCATCGCGGACCAACTTTGCGGTTGTCGGCAAGACTTTTGGCATTGTGGCTTTCACATCATTCGCCTTCTCTGTTTCGAGCGCTCTTTGCGGGACAGTGCGGCTCAATGTCGTGAGCTGAAGTGCAAACAGTCGTTGGCGAATTTGTCGTTGCGCGGGTATCAAGTACATTCGTTTCCTGTTTCCGCTGGCCGCGATTAGGGTACGCGCTCGACAATAGGACAAGCTTTCACCTACACTGCCTCTGAACCGGTCGCACCTCATTATAATCTTGCGCGATCGCAGCGCAAAGGCGCGAGCGAACCATGCTGCAGCCCTCATTCCTTGGCTTTATTCCGACCAACGCGCCTCAGATTAATGACGCCAAATTCGGTAATCTAATCAAAGCGAGCAGCGAAGGCGCCCTGACAAATGGGGCTAGTGCTTAGCCCGATCAATCTGGGAATTGAGCGCTACATCGCTTACCGATGGGAAGTTCTGTGGTGCAACTGCTTGGCAATCCTGCCGGCGACGAGCTAGGCAATAGCGTTCTGCTCGCCAAAGCCGTATAGCCGCGCGCGACGCCTTTAGTGAGAGCTAGGTGACGATGTACAATATATTCGATGCATTTCACCGTCATCGAGTCGTCGTAATCGGCGACCTCATGCTGGATTTTTACCTCTATGGGGATGTCAGTCGCATCTCTGCCGAGGCGCCGGTCCCGATCGTGCGCGCGCTGTCGGAGAAGCAGGTCGCCGGTGGCGCTGCCAATGTCGCAGTCAATCTTGCGATCTTGGGCGTGCCTGTCGAGGTTGTTGGGCTGACGGGGCAAGACGAGGCGAACGAGCAGCTCAAGCAATGCCTTTGGGCCGCAGGGGAAATAGACTGTCGCGGGGTCATTTCGTCGAGCCGTAGGCGGACGACGCGGAAAATGCGAATCATTGGCGCACATCAGCAGATGGTGCGTGTCGATCATGAAGACATCACGCCCTGCCATCCCGAGGACGCGGAGCGGTTTGTCGCGGCCGCTTCAACGGCGATACGCGACGCCGATGTCGTCGTCATCTCCGACTACGGCAAGGGCGTTTTTTCTGACGTTTTTCTTCGACATTGCCTAGATACGGCAAGCGCCGCTGGAAAAATTGTGGTGGTCGACCCCAAGCGCAAAGATTTTTCGGCCTATCGCGGCGCCACGATTATTAAGCCTAATCGGAAGGAGCTGTACGATGCGACCGGGATTGCCTGCGAGGATGATGAGGGCGCTGCACAGGGCGCTAAACTGGTGCAGAAAGTCACCGGCGCAAACGTTTTGCTGACAAGATCAGAAAAAGGCATGTCCTACTTTCCGATCGAAGGTGCGCCGCTGCATCTGGCCACGATTGCGCAAGACGTGTTCGACGTCTCCGGCGCCGGCGACACGGTGGTTGCACTCATGTCAGCATGCTTGGCCGCGGGACTTACGGTCCCTGATGCAATGCGGATCGCCAATCACGCCGCCGGCGTTGTTGTCTCTAAGCTTGGCACGGCAACCGCTACGCGCGGCGAAATCGCAGCGTCTCTTCTGGCCGAGCAGGCGCTTCCCGTCACCGACGATGGGGCGTTCGTCGACTGGGACAGCGCGCTCGCGCTCCGCTGGAGTTGGGCCAAAGAAAAACTGACGGTCGGGTTTGCGAATGGCTGTTTTGATCTCCTGCACGCCGGCCACATCTCATTGATTCGACAAGCCTCTGAAGGTTGCGACCGCCTTATCGTCGCGCTTAACTCGGATGCCTCGGTAAAGCGGCTCAAAGGGCCCACCCGGCCGATCCAGGACGAGACAGTGCGGGCGGCAGTGATGGGCGCCATAAAAGGCGTGTCCGCCGTGGTGGTCTTTGATGAAGATACCCCGCTGGAACTGATCAAGGCTTTGCAACCAGACGTGCTCATCAAGGGAGCGGACTACGCTGAGAACGCTATAGTTGGGGCTGATATCGTTCGGGCGCGCGGGGGGCGTGTAATCCTCGCAGAGCTGTCGCAAGGTCAGTCAACCAGCAAACTCATCGCAAAGGCGAATCTTGGCGCGAAGCTTTTGTTTAATTGAGACCTTTGCGCGCTACTGCGCTGATGCTGCACAGCTCGCCAGCCGTGGAGTTGGAAAATAAGGGCCCCGTTTGGACGTAACACTTCAGGCCGCTAAATTCCCCACAATCGAGGTGGATCGCGAGGTTCCTCAATCAGGGTCCGAAGGCGGAGGAACTCTGTAAAGGCGAGTTGAAAATGGTACAATGATGTGGGAGGTATTTTCTCCGCCTTGGCAGTGCCGTCGTACCGCCGATGGTCCATCCAACAGCCTTCCGGCTCAATTGCGAGATAATGTATAAAAATATTTTCCACGATTTTTCTAATTTGAATTCGCGTGTCAACGCCCTC
>JAYTRP010000657.1:0-2987 GCA_043746145.1 Hyphomicrobiales bacterium
CCCAACTGCTCACCCCGGCGACCGACTTCCCCGGCGCCTATTTCGTGGCTGGTGAGCCCACGACGCATCATCCCCTGGTGGGACGGCCGGCGCTCGTCCGGCTCAAGGATGCGGTGTTTACCGGCGCAACCGGGGTGCGCGCTGTGTTCTCGATCGAGAACGAACAATCGCGACCGGTCGAGTTCGCCTTTTGGGTGCGTGCGCCCGGCTTGGTGGCGCGGGACGTGCCAAGCCTCGAGAATTCAGAGGGTTTTAGCGGCTGGACCGTGGTTCGCGCCCCATTCCGGCAGCATCAGGCCGAAATCCGGCTGACCACCGCCTTGCGCGCGCCGCATGACCTCTATTTAGCGACGCGGGTGGTCGAGTTTCCCGACAACAATTACTGCCACGCGGTCTGGCACGATTTGTTCGTTCTGGAATCGTCCCGGGCGCGGGCATGATAGGTTACCAGGGTCGACCCCGTTCCGCGCGCGAAGTCGTGACGGCGGGTAGGCTGTTCATAGCGCGGTGGTACGCCTCTGGCGCTCGGACTTAACGGCTGGGATAGGGCAGGTGAAATGCGGTGGGACCGGTGGCGTACAGGGTTGAACAAACGGGTCGTGCGCGCCAATGCGCGTTTACGCGGCGGGTTTGCGCCGCTCACCGTGCGGCTACGCGCGTTGGAGCCGGGTCTCTGGCGTTCGCGCAGCGCCGATCCCCAGATCGTCTTTCCGACGCCGCCCTCGGGCGCGAGGGAAATCATTTTCTACCTCGAAGGTCAGCGCGAGCACGATATTTCGCCCCGCCTGTATCTTGATTGGGGCGATGGTTTTAACGAGAACGACAGCGTTACCCTAGCCGGCGCAAGGGCGGCGATCATTCGCGTGCGTCTTGGCGATTTTCGAGGATTGCACCAGCTTCGGCTCGATCCGGCGGATGGAGTCTCGATATTCCGGTTCGGCTTCGATCTCGACGGCTCCAATCCCGCACTCGCGGCCCATGCCGAGCAGCGGTTGCAATTGCTGGAGACGACCGATGCGCGCGTGCTGCGCGCCGAGGTCGACCTCGTCCACTTCGCACCGGCCACGCGGGGACGGTCGGAGGGGGCGAAACGGCCCATGAATACCCTGCATGAACAGTTCCTCCGCGTGTGTGCGCTGGCGGCGGACGAACTTGGGGATAGCTTGGGCGAGCCGCCGGAAGCGCCGCTGATCTCGTTCGTGACGCCGGTCTACAACACGCCCACTTCCTACCTCGACGATCTGCTCGGATCGTTTCACGACCAGCCGGAGGGCTGGGCCGAACTGGTGCTGAGCGACGACGGTTCGACATCGGCGGAGACGGCGGCGTGGCTGCTCGAACATGCCGACGAGCCCGGCCTACATGTGTTGCGACAGGCGGAAAATCGGGGAATTGCCGCGGCCTCTAACCAGGGAATCGCGGTGGCCCGAGGCGTCTGGGTCGGGCTGATCGACCATGACGACGCGCTCGCTCCGCAAGCGGTCGGCGTGATCGTGCGCGCGATCGAGGAGAACCCCGACGCCCTCTTCTTTTTCACCGACGAATTGATCTGCGATAAGCGGTTGCATGGCGTCGATTTCTTTGACAAGCCTGCGTTCGACGACATCCTGCTTTCGGGCGTCAATTATATCAATCATCTCTCGATTTACCGGCGCGACCGGCTCGAGGCGATTGGCGGATTTCGCTCAGGATTCGACGGGTCGCAAGACTACGACCTGTTGTTGCGCTATCACGCGGGACTTAAGCCGGGGCAGGCGCTCCATCTGCCCTTTCCCGCCTATATGTGGCGGCGCGACGGGGCCAGCTATTCCGTGAAGTATCTCGAAAAGGCGACGGCGAACGCGCGACGAGCGCTCGGCGAGGCCTATGGCGCTAGAGACGCGCCGGCGAAAGTTGGGCCCGCGATCATCGCTGATTTGCATCGCTTGCGCTTCGAACCCGCGACGAACGATGCGCCGCTGGTCTCGATCGTCATCCCCAACCGGAACTCTCTCGCGCTGATGCGCCGCCTGTTGGACGGCCTGCTCAACGCGACCGCGTATCCCCGCTTCGAAATCATCGTGGTCGACAACGGATCCGATGATCCGGAAGTTCTTGAGCTTTATGAACAGGTTGGCCGGGAGCGAACAGAATTCCGCCTCGACATGGAGCCGGCGACCTTCAGCTTCTCTCGGCAGATCAACAAAGGCGTGAAGCTGGCCAGGGGCGCGTTGATCCTGCTGCTCAATAATGACATCGAAGTGCTCGACCCCGACTGGCTTTCCGAGATGGTCGGCTGCTTCCGTTATCCGCGCGTGGGGATCGTCGGCGCGAAGCTGCTTTATCCCCACGGCGCGATTCAACACGCGGGCGTTATTGTCGGTCTGGGCGGGCTGGCGGGCCACTGGTATTCGCATCGGCCTGCCGATTTCGCCGGGCCGATGGCGCGGCTCGCGGTGCGTTCCTCAATGTCCGCGGTTACAGGGGCTTGCATGCTCGTGTCTCGCGCCTGTTTCGAAGCGGCTGGCGATTTTGACGAGGTGAATTTCGCGGTCGCCTACAATGACATCGACTTTTGTCTCCGCGCGCGGCTCGCGGGGTTCCGAACGGTCTACACGCCGTTCGCAACGCTGGTTCATCACGAATCGGCGACGCGCGGACGCGACGACCGTGGGCCCAACCGACCGCGCTTCCTGCGCGATCAGGCGTCGCTGCTGGAGCGGCACGGGACAGAAGATTTCGAGGACCCGGCCTATAGCCCGTGGCACAGTCGCGATCATTCCGAGCCGTCGCGGATCCTGCTGCATCGATTGCCGCGGGCTCGCTGACACGCCGGCGTGGCGCTGCGCAAGCGCCAATCCTGATTAGGCAAAAGATGCTGTTAAGCCGGGGTTAACCTTAGTCAGCGAGACTTAAGGCTATGAATGTTCAATCAGAGACTGACTTCTCGTTCGATTAATTTCCAGTGTTGCGCAAAACCCACACGTTTGAAGCGGTCTTTGATTGAC
>JAYTRP010000658.1:0-2981 GCA_043746145.1 Hyphomicrobiales bacterium
GAGAAACAGGTCCGCAAGCCGCAGCCGCGCCAGATGATCGGCCTGTTGGACGAAGGGCGCAAAAACGATCCGATCCGGAGCAATGCCTCGCTTTTCGGCTTCTAGCCGAAGATTGGCATCTGCAAGCGAATTGTATTTGATCAACCAGAGCACACTCGAGGGCGTCGCGGCCAGGATGCGCATCCATACGTCAAAAATCGACGGGTTGATCTTATAGGATGCGTTGAAGCAACAGTAGACGAAGGCGTCCTCCGGCAATCCGAGCTCGGCGCGCGAAGGGGCGGAACCGGCGACTTCGCGCCTGTCGTCGTTCGGTTGATAGGCATTGGGGAGATAAACGATCCGCTCTAAAAAGTTAGCGCGATCCGAGGGCGGGATTACGACGTGATCGGCGATGACGTAGTCGAGGTAAGGCGCTCCCGTCGTTCCCGGATATCCTAAAAACGCCGCTTGCACCGGCGCCGCGCGCGCTGCGAGCACGCCGAGCCGCGCGTCTCCCGAGAGCCCGTTGACGTCGATCAGCACGTCGATCCGCTGATCGCGAACATAGTTGACGATGCGCTCGTCGCTCCAACTCGAAGCATCGACGAAACTATCGAACGCCGCTTCGATGCGGCGTCGTAGAGCCGTTCCGTCGTCGGCTCCGGTAGAGAGCGCCGTGACTTCGAGTTTGCTTCTGTCGTGTCGTTCAATTATCCCGACCAGCAGCGCAGAGATGGCGTGGTTGCGCAAATCCGACGACAGATAAGCTACCCGAATTTTTGCGCCGGCCCGGGGTCGCTGAAACCCGGGCTTCGCAACGATCGATCCGGGAGCAAACGCCTTGATGTATTTGCGTGCAGCGTAGAGCTGGTCCGCCGACGACGTAGCGAATGTCAGCAGATTGAACGGCCGGATTGGATATTTCGGATCTCGCGCGAGCGCGATTATGCGCGCTTGGTCGTGATCGAAATGGGTCCAGTCACATCCAGCTCGCCGGGTGACGATCAGTTGTTCCTCGATATCGATCCTGGTTGGCGCAAGCGAGAGCGCGCGCTCAAACGCACCGATCGCTTTGGCGTAGTGCGAGGCTTGAACGCAGAGATCGCCCTTGGCCGCCCAATTGTCAGCATCTCGAGCTTCAAGTTCGATGGCCCGCTCAATGGCCTCCAGCGCCTCGCGCCGCCGTCCCAATGATCCCAATGTCATGGCGCGCACGCGATGGCCTTCGAATGAACCGGGCTGCACGACCAGCCCCGCATCGATCTCCAACAATGCCTCGGCGAAGCGCAAGGTCAGGCGAAAGACTTCGGTCTTGTAAGCATGCGCCTCGAAGTTGGGGGGTAGACGAAGGAGGGCTTGATCGAAATCGGCGAGCGCGTCATCGAAACTACGCGCGTCCATTTTGACCACGCCGCGCATCAGCCAGCTCCGGCCGTTTTTAGGATCTAGCGAGATCGATCTCGATAGCGCCAGTTCGGCTTCGCTCAGGCGATGCAGGTCGCGTAGCACAAGGGCGTGCACATAGTGAGGTTGCGGATGCATAGGCGCGAGCGAGCGGGCCTTGCGCGCGAACGCTTCCGCCTCCTTCGCGCGGCCCTCGCCGCCCAGAAGCTGGGATAATTCGAGCAACAGACCCACATCGCTCTTGCGGGTTTGCAGCGAGGCGCGCAATTGCGCTTCGAGTGCTGCGAGATCCGGCGTCATATGCGGTTTTGCGTCCTGCACGTCATGGTTCAGCTTTGGCGGCGGCGCAGTCGTTTAGCGCAGGATCGAGCGGGCGTGAAGAACGCGTTACAGACCTCAGTGAGCATTTAGGGCGCTTGTCCCGGCCGACCACGGGGGCGCCGCCAGCGGCTCATGCGGAGTAATTTCATCTGACTTAACCGCGTGAATCACCGGCACGAACCCCGTCACGACGGGAAAGGGCGGCTTAACCTACGTTTGGCGACTAAGGCCAGCGGGATCGGGCTCGTCCCGACCACCCGCGCAGTGCCGCCGTAACCGATTCTGACGGTCTGTATGGTTGGGAGCCCAACCTCGGGCTGAGCCGGATTGCTTACACAGCCAAGGCGCGCAGCTTGGCAGTCGCGGGGGCGAAAACCCGCTGGAGGATGTAATCGAGGGAAAGGCGTCCAGGCCCCCATGCCATGATGGCGAGAGCCATCGCGGCCCAGGTGATGTGGATCGGCCAGCCCTCGGGCACAGTCAGTTCGACGATCAACGTCATGACCAGAAGGCCCAGACCGGCGAAGCGGGTCGCCAAGCCGAAGAGGAGTAGGATCGGAAGCGAGATCTCCGCGCAGCCGGACAAGAAAGCCATCAATTCCGGAGCGGGATAGTCGTAGGGGCCGCCGGGAAGATGCAGCTTGAACTCCTCGGTGAACAGCAGCACCGCCGTGTCGTTGAGCTGGAGAAACCCTTGCCACTTCAGCATGCCCGAACGCCAGAACGGGACACCGAGCGCGATGCGCAGCGCCAACTGGACAGCGGATGGCTGGGCGATCCAACGCGGAATGTTGCTCGCCCATTCCACCAAGGCGATGACCTGGGCGGCCGGCTGGTTTTGACTGATGCGCTGGATGTGGGTCATGGTTGGCTATCCCCAATGCGAAGGGTGGCGAAGGCTTCCGCCTCGATCATTCCGGCGATTGCCGCGGGCAGATCGAACGCTGGGTTTGAAGATAGAGTGGCTGATGCCGCTTCCCCCAAAGTGTGCCCCGCCATGAGCAGTGTCAGGAACGCCGCCCCGCCGGGGGGAAGGCGTCGCACGACCACCTCCAAGCCGGGCCGCGTAATCAGCGCGTCTTCGGGGACGGTGATGTCGATGGGCTCGGCGGCGTCTCCGCCACGATGCGCCGCAAAGGCGGAGAGTGCGGCAAAGCTCGAAGACACGATCCGGGTCGCGGGATGCGGTACGAAGCTGACTTCGCTCAGGCTTTCCGCCGGGACCCGGGCCAGGGCCTGGACGTCAAGCGGTTGCCTATCGGCAGCATGATAGG
>JAYTRP010000659.1:0-2979 GCA_043746145.1 Hyphomicrobiales bacterium
ATCGCAACGAATTCCTGCCTTTTTCAAGCGGTCGCGCATGACGCGCGCCGGGAAACGTCATGAGCCTCCACGCTGCCGCTAGCGAAACGCAACCGCGCAACCCGCTGCGGTATTTCGCCAGTCTTTGGGACTACCAGCCCCCGGAGAAGGCGATAAATCTCATCCTCGCGCTATCAGCGGCGATCTTTTTTTCCTATGCTTTCATGGCGGTGCAGACGGTAGCGATCGGCTCGCAGGCCTATCGTTTCGGCGACTTCTTTGCGCTCTGGACGTCTGCGGTCGTCACCCATGACGGGCATGCAGCGCTCAACTTCGATGCCGACGCTCTGCATGCGCGTCAGGTGGAACTCGGCATGCATCCCGAGGGCTACAATCCATTTCCCTATCCGCCTACGTTGCTGCTGTTGCTCGGGCCGCTCGGGCGGTTCTCGCTGGGAACTGCCTATTGGTTCTTCATGGTCCCCAGCTTCGCGCTGTATATTTTTGCGGTGGGAGCGGGGCGTTGGCGCGAATGGCAATGGCCGCTCGGCGCCGCGATCGCGCCTGCGACAGGCATTACGATCATCTCCGGTCAGACTGGGTTTCTCGCAGGAGCGCTGATGATCGGCGGCTTGAGGCTTGCCGCAAGCCGTCCGATCCTGTCCGGCGTGCTATTCGGTCTGCTCGCCTATAAGCCGCAACTCGGCGTGCTCGTGCCGGTGGCGCTGGTCGCGGCGGGTTTGTGGCGCACGATCGCAGCGGCGGCGGCGACCGTGGTTGTCTGCATTGTGGCGTCCAGCCTAGTCTATGGTGTAGGCTTGTGGCCGTTGTTCGCGCATTCGATCTTTGAATATGCCGGGGGTTTTCACCCCGTCGCCGCCTATATGCCGACAATCTACGCCAACGCGATCATGTTCGGCGCTCCGCCGCTCGCGGCGATGGCGGTTCAGCTCTGCGTCACGGTTCCGGTGGCGTGTCTAGTCTGGCGCGCGTTCCGCGATGGGCCAACCGCTCGCGCTAGCGCGCTGCTGTTGATCGGCACTTTTCTCGCGACGCCGCACGCCTTCAATTATGACATGCCGATGCTGACGCCCGCGATTATTTGGTATGCTAGCGATCGCTACCGCGCCAGTCGAGGGCTAGACCTTGGCGAGATCGTCGCTTTGTTGCTGATTCTCATTATGCCGGTCCTGATGCTGAATTTGAAGACCGTCGGGATGCCGATGAGCTGGGCGCCGGAGGGGCTGCTGTTCTTGCTGATCGCGCGGCCGTTTGGCGAAGTGCGGGCAAGGCCGCTGGCGGCTCAGGCGGGTTGATCCGTCCCCGCTCGCGAGAGGGCGTCGACGGATCATTGGCTGTTTAAAACGCCGCCCAGGCATAGACGAACAACGTGTTATTTCCCGACGCGTTGTGTGTGCCACCGGCGCCCGGCGTGCCGATCAAACCGTCAAAGTTGCTGCCGCCGCCGTAGAGCTGCAGGTATTTAATATATTGCACGCCGAGCCGAACGTTCGCGGTGGTGTAGGGCCCGGGCGAACCGTGACTGAACGGCAGGTAGGCAGCGTCGAAAATCAATCCTGAACCGTTGGGGCTATTGGCGACGCTGGTGGCGTTCCAGAGGTTCATGTCGGAGCTGCCCGAAACGTTGAAATAGCCGCCTGTCAGACTGTAGGTATGGTCCAAAACCACGGAAGCGCTGGTCTTGAATGAATTGATCCAGTCCGTAGCGTTCGACGAGAGGCCTTGTACGAGCGAGGAATCAAGCCGCTGACGCTCAATCACGTCGGTGGCCCTGACCGTCACACTGTATTTGTCGCCGTCGTATTGGTACTGACTGTCAAAGCCGATATCGAGATATTTGTCTGTTCCGGTTCCAGGAACGCCCCCAGGGATCGTTTGACCAAACATGCCAAAGGTTCCGACCATCAGATAATGATCGCCCCAGTGCGGCTCCACGGCGAGGCGCCAGTAGGGCAGGATTCCCTGCTGAATGTCGGGTGTCCAGCCGGGCTGCATTCCGAAGGCTTCGAGCGTATCGCGATTGTAGCCCTTGTAGGCGGTAAGCTCGGCGTAGACCATGTCGTTCCAGAACACGTAAGTCCCGACGCCGCCTACCGCCTGAGCGAGCGCATCGATATGCGTCCCCGGCGTCGAGAAAGCGGCGACGCTCGAGCTCAGTTGCGGGAATGACCAGGCGTTGACCGTGTTCCAGGCATCCTGAAAGGTCGGCGTGTTGTTCGCATCGACCCCGAGATAGGCCGGCTTGCCGAACAGCGTGATCGGCTTCACGTAGCGAATGTCCGAGCCGTCAAACCAAGTCTGGCCGGTGACGGGGTTACCGGAGACCTGGATGAACGCTCCAAGATCGCCATAGACCTTGCCCGCGTACAATCCCGTGACCTGCTGCACCACGAGATTGTCATTGGTCTTGAGGCCAGCCGCGGGTGGCGTATCCTGTTTGGCCGCCGTGTGCGTGTAGCCGGGCATCAGCATCGCGGTCACCGGCGGCAGTGTCGAATCGCCGCCTTCTAGCGTGTAGCCCTCCAGTTTGAAGCGACGCCCGAACGGCGTCAGTTCCGGAAAGGCTGTGTGGCAGGCGGCGCAGGGTTGCCCAGTTTGCCGGGCGAAGCTGGGCACCGCGTTCGCGGGCGTGCTCGCAAGCAACCATATGCAGGCGAACGCGGCGGCAACGGCCGCGCAAAGCCCCCCGACGTTTTTGATGAGGCGATCAGCCCCCGGCTCAAGACGATCTATCATCAATGCCCCCCGACACATGCCTGGTTTAAACAATCACACGAGCTTGTTGGCGAGGCTTCGCGCTGCGCTCAGGCGGACTTGATCCAGAGTTTGCACCAGCCGCTCGGCGCGATGTCGCCCGACACCGACTTGCAGCTTTTGGGGGCGACGAACAGCTTGCAGCCATCGCACCGCTTGCCGTCCTTCGGGGTTTCTTGATAGGAGACCGAAGCCTGAGACATACCCGCCGCTTGCGCATGAGAG
>JAYTRP010000660.1:0-9261 GCA_043746145.1 Hyphomicrobiales bacterium
GAGAACGGCATGCTGGGAATGGGGGCGTTCCCGTATGAGGGCGAGGAAGACGCTGACCTCATCAACGCCGGCAAACAGACGGTCACGGAACTGCCGACCACTAGCTATTTCTCGAGCGCGGAATCCTTCGCGATGATCCGTGGCGGCCATATCGATCTCGCGATCCTGGGCGCCATGCAGGTCTCCGACTTGGGCGATCTCGCCAACTGGATGATCCCCGGCAAGATGGTCAAAGGGATGGGCGGCGCGATGGACCTCGTCGCGGGCGTCAAAAGAATCGTGGTGGTGATGGAGCATTCGGCCAAGGATGGCCCAAAGCTGCTGCATGAGTGCAACTTGCCGCTGACGGGCAGCCGCGTCGTCGACTTGGTGATCACAGAACTCGGCGTGTTCACCATCGACAAGCACGGCTCAAACGGCATGGCGTTGATCGAACTTGGCGCCGGTGTGACGCTCGACGAGGTCAAAGCTAAGACCCAAGCAAGCTATCGGGTGGCGCTGAGCTGACGAAACGACGCCGCGCTTCGACCGCATCGTTTAGCCGCGTTAGGGTTGGTCCATGGAGCTATTTTCGGCAGCCGGAATCGACTTGCCGCCTACAACCGGCAAATCGCGGGGTTCGATCAAGACGTTTGTACGCTCGCTGCGTTTGCCGCTGTTCAATTACAAGGTTGTCGAGGAAGCGCAGGGGGGCTTGGTGTCGGCCTCTCCGGAGCAGACCGCAGCCGCCAAAGATTATGCGCGCAAAGTAAAAAGCGCAAAATTTTTAAAGCAAAAAGAGACCGCCGTCCGCCCTGTTTTCATCGAGCAGGTTTTGGGGAGATTGCTCGGCTACTCCACGCTCGATCCCGAGCAACCGTATACGCTCGCGTTCGAGCATCCGATTCGTCGCGGCGCGGTTGACGTCGCGTTGGGGTTGTTCAATGAGCCGGGCCGCCTCGACCGGCTCGTGGCGCCGTTTGAACTGAAGGGACCCGAGGCCGAAGACTTAGACCGCATCGTGCCGGGGCGGGGTCGAAGCCCCGTCCAGCAAGCCTGGGATTACGCGGTCGACGCACCGGGCTCGAAATGGGTCCTTGTCTCCAATTGCGTCGAAATCCGGCTCTACGCCTTTGGGCGGGGACGCGAAGCCTTCGAAATCTTCGATTTGTCGAAACTCGACGAAGCCGCCGAGTTGCAGCGGCTGCGTCTGATGCTCTCGTGCGAACGCCTATTGGGTACGGCCACCGACAAGTTGCTGCGTGACACGGACGCGGCCTATGCCGACGTCACCGGGAAACTCTACCTCGATTTCAAAGCCCTTCGTGAACGGCTGGTCTCCTACATCGTCGATGCTGTGGAGGGTCCAAAACTCGCCCCGCTTCTTGCGATTGAAATCGCGCAGAAGATTCTCGACCGCATTCTCTTTATCGCTTTCGCCGAACGTACGGATTTGCTGCCCGACAGATTGCTCGATCGCGCCGCCAAGGCCGTCAACGAATTCGTGCCCCAACCGCTCTGGCTCAATTTTCTGGCGCTTTTCCGTCAGGTCGACAAAGGAGAACGGCGGTTGGAAATTCCCGCCTATAACGGTGGGCTATTCGAAGTCGACGCGGTCGCCGACGCGATCATTCTACCCGAGCCTTTGGTCCGAGACATCGCCGCGCTCGGCGACTGGGATTATCGGCGCGAGGTCCCCGTGACCGTGCTCGGACATATCTTCGAACAATCAATTGCGGACATTGAGAAGCTGAAGGCGGAAAGCCGCGGTGAAGCGCTGCCTGAAGTTTCCAAGCGCAAGCGAGAGGGCGTCGTCTACACGCCCCCGATGGTCACACGCTTTCTCGTTGATCAGACCCTTGGGCGAAGCCTTCGAGAATGTTTCGATGGGCTCTGGGCGGCGCATGGCATGAGCGAGGCGAAAGAGGGAGACGCGGAGACGGCGTTTTGGGCCGACTATCTCGCCGTGCTTCGCGCCTTTACTGTGTTAGACCCCGCGTGCGGCTCGGGCGCATTCCTCGTGGCCGCTTTCGATCGCCTGGTTGAGGAATACCGCCCTGTCGTGACGCGGCTGGCTGATCTGGGTCAGACCATCGACTTCGACGTGTTCGACGAGATCGTCACGAAAAACTTGCATGGAGTCGACCTCAACGCGGAGTCAGTTGAGATCACGCGTCTTTCGCTCTGGCTCAAGACCGCGCGGCGTCATCACCGACTGCAAAATCTCGCCAGCACGATCAAGACTGGCGACAGCCTCATCGCCGACGCCAAGCTGACCGCGCGTCCGTTTGAATGGCGAATTGAGTTTTCCCGCGTGCTTGGAGGAGGCGGCTTCGACGTTGTGATCGGCAATCCGCCCTATGTTCGCATGGAGTTCCTCAAAGCAGTCAAACCCTATCTGGCGGAAAATTATCGGGTCGCCGCGGATCGGACCGATCTCTACGCCTATTTCTTTGAAAAAGGCGTGAACCTGGTCAAGCCAGGAGGACGGCTTGGCTACATCTCGTCTTCGACGTTCTTTCGGACCGGCTCGGGCGAGAAATTGCGATTGTTTCTGGCCGAGCGCGCCGAGATAGAAACCGTGGTCGACTTCGGCGATCTTCAATTGTTTGAGGGCGTCACCACCTATCCCGCAATATTGACGCTGAGAAAGGGCTTGCCGGAACCCGACGGAGAGCTTCGCTATCTCGTCGTGAAAGACGTCATCCCCGACGATTTGAGCGCGGCCTTCGCCGACGGCGCCCGCACGATGCCGCGGTCGCGGCTCGGGGCGGGAGCTTGGCGGCTCGAAGACGATGCGATGGCTAGGCTTCGAGCGAAGATCGCCGTCGGACGCAAGACGCTTGGCGAAGTCTATGGGCCGCCGCTCTACGGGATTAAGACCGGTCTCAACGAGGCGTTCGTGATCGACACGCCCACGCGCAATCGCCTGGTGAAGGCCGATCCGAAGTCAGCGGAATTGTTGCGGCCCTTCCTGCGTGGCGAGGACATAAAACGCTGGCGTGTCGAATCCGCAGGGCTTTGGCTGATCAACACGCCTAAAGGCAAGGTGAGAATCGAGGATTATCCCGCCATACGCGGTTGGTTGGCCCCGTTCCGTAAGGCGTTGGAGGCTCGTGCGACCAAGCAGGAATGGTGGGAACTGCAACAGGCGCAGGTCGCGTATCAGGCAAGGCTTGCAGGCATAAAAATCTCCTACCCCCATTTTCAGAACAACCGCATGTTCACCTACGAGTTGTCTGGGGCTTTCTCGAATGACAAATCGTACTTTATCGCTACTGCCGATTTTTTCTTGCTTGCACTTTTGAACTCGACGTTAGCGTGGTCCTTCCTCACCTCTGTCTCGCCCGCAGTGAGAGATGGCTGGCATGAGATGCGGGTTCAATATGTTGAAATGCTGCCGATTCCAGCGTGCTCCGAAGGAATTCGCGCGAAGCTTACCAGCGCTGCGACCAGATGCACCGATTCTGCGAGCCGCCGCTATGAGATCGTCGATGCAGTCCGCCATCGTATTCTCGATTTGGCGCCTGCAGCGTCGCGCAAGCTGAATGGCAACCTCGAAAGCTGGTTCGCACTCGACTTCATAAGCTTCCAAGCTGAAGTCAAAAAGGCTCTCCGCGTGGACATACCGTTGAAACAGCGCGCGGAATGGGAGGCCTATCTCGCCGAATAGACCCGCGAGGTCGAGGCGCTCACCAATGCTATCGACGGCGCCGAGCGCGAGATCGACCAACTCGTCTACGCCCTGTTTGATTTGACGGCCGATGAAGTCGCCTTGCTCGAAACGTCGCTAGCCCGTTAAACAAACTCGGTGTAGCCCCCCTCGCAGGCGCCCACCCTTTGCGCTTCCGCGTTTGGCAATGGCGCCCTAAGACTCTGGGCTAACACCTCAAGCCCGGAGGCAGTCATGCCTAACCTGCACGCCCGCGTGGGCGAAGTGACCGAACGCATTGTCCACCGTAGCCGGGACACGCGTTCCCGCTACCTCGGCCGGATCAAGCAGTCGCTCTCCGACCAGCCTACGCGCAAAAAATTGGGATGCGCAAATGTGGCGCATGGTTTTGCGGCCTGCGGGACCGATGACAAGGCGGCGCTGAGAGACGGGTTCGCGCCCAACCTCGCCATCGTCACTTCCTACAATGACATGCTTTCCGCGCATCAGCCGTTCGAGCGCTATCCCGAACTGATCCGCCGCGCCGCGCGCGCGGTAGGAGCCACCGCGCAGGTCGCCGGCGGCGTGCCCGCCATGTGCGACGGCGTCACGCAGGGCGAGGCAGGCATGGAGCTCTCGCTGTTCTCGCGCGACGTGATCGCGCTCTCGACTGCTATCGCTTTGTCGCACCAGATGTTCGACGCCGCGGTCTATCTCGGCGTCTGCGACAAGATCGTGCCGGGGCTTTTGATCGGCGCTTTGTCGTTTGGCCATTTGCCCTCGGTGTTCCTGCCTGCGGGGCCAATGACGTCGGGACTGCCCAACGACGAGAAATCGCAGATCCGCCAACTCTACGCCGAAGGCAAGATCGGCCGGCCCGAACTGCTCGAGGCGGAAGCCAAATCCTATCACGGCCCGGGCACCTGCACTTTCTACGGTACAGCCAACACCAACCAGATGCTGATGGAAATCATGGGCCTGCACTTGCCCGGAGCTTCGTTCGTCAACCCGAACACGCCGCTTCGCGACGCACTGACGCAGATTGGCGCGCGCCGGGCTTTGGAACTGACCGCCAAGGGCAATTCCTTCACGCCAATTGGCCATGTCATCGACGAGCGCGCGGTGGTCAACGGCGTCGTTGGCCTGCACGCGACCGGCGGTTCGACCAACCTGACGATCCACTTGATCGCAATGGCGGCGGCGGCCGGCATCCAATTGACCTGGGACGATCTCTCCGATCTGGCCGAGGTCACGCCGCTGCTGACCCGCATCTATCCCAATGGCAAGGCCGACGTGAATCATTTCCAGGCGGCCGGCGGCATGCCTGTCCTGATCCGAGGGCTACTCGCCGAAGGTCTGCTGCATGCGGACGCGCGCACCGTCTGGGGCGAAGGCTTGGGCGACTATGTCGTTGAGCCGAAGCTCGGCGCGGACGGCGCCGTCGAATGGCTTCCTTGCGCGGAGAAAAGCGCCGACGAGGCGGTGCTGCGCGGCGGCGACAAGCCATTCCAGCCGACCGGAGGCCTTCGCGTGCTCGAAGGGCCGCTGGGCCGCGCGGTCGTCAAGACCTCGTCGGTGGCCCCGGACCGCCATGTTATCGAGGCGCCGGCGCGCGTCTTTCATACCCAAGAGGCGCTGCATGTGGCGTTCCGCGCGGGCGAACTGTCTCGCGACGTGGTCGTCGTCGTGCGTTTCCAGGGGCCAAAGGCGAACGGCATGCCGGAACTGCACAAGCTGATGCCCCCGCTCGGCGTGCTGCAGGATCGCGGTCACAGGGTTGCGCTGGTGACGGATGGGCGACTGTCGGGAGCCTCGGGCAAGGTGCCCGCCGCGATCCACGTGACGCCGGAAGCCGCGAGCGGCGGCCTGATTGGCAAAATCCAGGACGGGGACATGATCCGCCTCGACGCCGTCAATGGGCGGCTGGAGGTGCTGATGGACCATGACATACTCGCAGCGCGCGATCACGCGACTTGCGATCTCGCTCCCTCGCATGTCGGCATCGGGCGCGAATTGTTTGGCGCGTTTCGTGGCAGCGTCGGACGCGCCGATCAGGGCGCGTCGATTTTCATGCAGTAAACGCTCTCCCGCTTCTGCGGGAGAAGCAGTTCGCGTCAGTTCTTCAAATAAGGCGCGATCAACGAAAGGTCCGCGGGGCCCAAACGGTCGCTCGCGGTCCGCATCTGGTGCCAATAGGGGTAGAGCAGCGTCGGCTGGCTTACCTTGTCGAGCTTGGCTCGCTCCTCGGGCGTTAGCTTGACCTCGACGCAGGCGAGATTGTCCTTGAACTGCGCCTCGGTGCGCCCGCCGATGATCAGCGAGGTCACGGCGGAGCGCTCCAGCAGCCAGGCGAGCGCCACGCGGGCTGCGGATATTCCTCGCGCCTCGCCGACCTCGACCAGCGCGTCGACAATGTTCCACAGCTTGTTCTCGTCCGCGATCGGCGGCTCGGTCCAGCCGGCGGTCTGACGCGTGCCCTCGGGCGCGGACTTGTCGCGGCGATGCTTGCCCGAGAGCAGGCCGCCTGCGATCGGGCTCCAGACCAGAATGCCGATCTTCTGGTCGATCGCGATCGGGACCAGTTCGTATTCCACCTCGCGCGCCTGGATCGTATAGTGGATTTGCTGCGACACGAACGGGATGCGGCCCTCTCGACGCGCGACTTCCATCGCCTTCATGATGTGCCAGCCGGAAAAGTTGGAGCAGCCGATGTAACGGACTTTTCCTGCGCGAACCAGGCTGTCGAGCGCCTCCATAGTTTCCTCGAGCGGCGTGCAACCGTCCCACTGGTGCACCTGATAGAGGTCGATCACGTCGGTGCGCAGCCGCTTCAGGCTCGCCTCGCAAGCCTCGATCAGATGATGGCGCGAAAGGCCTCGATCGTTCGGGCCCGACCCCATGGGATAACGCGCCTTGGTGGCGATCAGCATGCCGGACTTGCGCTTGGGGCCCATGGCTTCGCCGAGCAATTCCTCCGAGGCGCCGCCGGAATAGACGTCGGCTGTGTCGATCAGATTGACGCCAGCGTCGGCCACAATGTCGATAAGGCGTTTGACCTCGTCGAGCTTAACGTCGCCGACTTTGGCGAAGGGGCCTTTTCCGCCGAAGGTCATCGTGCCCATTGTCAGAACTGAAACTTTCAGCCCCGAATTGCCGAGATAACGATATTCCATGAGACGCTCCTATTGATGGCCGCTGACTAGCATGTCAGACAACGCGACTGAAACAGCTTGCCCTAAGCGGCGCTCAACCTTGTGTGACATCGCCGCGATGACATGCTTCTGCGGCGGCTGTCATACCGGCGCCGTTTTCGCGGGCGCTTATGCCAGCGCCTTGCCCAGCGGGACGAAAAACGGCTATGTCGCGTCGCCCCTTAGATCAGCGGAGTTTCCCTTGAGATCCCTGTCGGCCGCCTTGTGCACCCTTCTGTTCGTCTTTGGCCTCGCGGATTCCGCGAAAGCGGCGGGAGCGCCAACGCCCGAACGCAGCGTCGATATGGCGACCGTACTAAAACCCGGGCCGTTACCCGAACTGACAATGGGACCGTCGAACGGCATCCCCGTGATCGAATATGGTTCCTTGACGTGCCCGCATTGCGCGGCCTTCGAGAAGGAAGTGTTGCCAAAGTTGAAGGCCGCTTACGTCGACACCGGCAAGATCGAGTTCATCTTCCGCGAATATTCCCGCAACCCGCTTGATGTCGCCGCCTTCGTGCTTGCGCGCTGCGTCGGCGACGACAAGACGCTCCCGACCATCGCGCTTTTGTTTGCGAGTCAGGACCGATGGGCTTTTGTCGACAGTCCGCTGGAGCCGCTACTGACCGCCGTGCGGCCGACCGGCCTATCGCGCGACAAGGGCATGGCCTGCCTGAAGGACAATGTGATGGCCGCCAAGGTGCAGCAAATCCAGAAAACCGCCAACGATGTGGTTAAGCTCCAGGGCACGCCGACTTTCGTCATCAACGGCAAAGTCTATGGCGGCGAATTGACGATGGCCGAATTCGATACGATCCTGCAGCCGTTGATCAAGGACGTCGCTGTGACGACGAATACAGCCCCCGCTTCGCCGATGGCGACGCCGTCGCCGGCGGCTGGTTCTGAAAGCGCTCCCAAATAATCAACGCTAGTGTAAAGACCCGCGCAGAAGCGGGATTTCACCAGTTCCCGCGAGCGTACAGGCGAGGTATCTTGTCGCTAACGACGATTTACGCGGTTCACGGAGACTTCGAGACATGAGCATCAACGCGCCCGAGACATTTGGTCCGCGCGCCCGGCACGAGGCGGTCGGCGTGACAGTCGGGTCCGGCCCGGGAGCGGTGATGGTCGGCGGCGGCGCGCCGATCGTGGTGCAGTCGATGACCAACACCGACACCGCCGATATCGAGGGGACCACCCGCCAGATCGCCGCACTCGCCCGCGCGGGTTCGGAGATGGTGCGCATCACTGTGGACCGCGACGAGGCTGCGGCGGCCGTGCCGCATATCCGCGACCGGCTGCTCGCGCGCGGCGTCCATGTGCCGATCATCGGCGATTTCCACTATATCGGCCACAAGCTGTTGGCCGACCATCCCGCCTGCGCCGAGGCGCTCGACAAATACCGCATCAATCCTGGCAATGTCGGATTCAAGAACAAACGCGACGTCCAGTTCGCCACCATCGTGGAAATCGCGATGAAGTATGGCAAAGCCGTTCGCATCGGTGCCAACTGGGGCTCGCTCGACCAGGAATTGCTGACGACGCTGATGGACGAGAACGCGCTCAGCGCCGCGCCCCTGGAGGCCCGCGCCGTTATGCGCGAAGCGATGGTGCAGTCCGCGTTGCTATCCGCCGAGCGTGCGGAAGAGTTGGGTATGAAGCGCGACCGCATCATTCTATCGGCCAAAGTTTCGGGCGTGCAGGACTTGATCACGGTCTATCGCATGCTCGCCGCCCGTTCGAACTATGCGATCCACCTCGGCCTCACGGAAGCCGGTATGGGCTCGAAGGGCATTGTCGCTTCATCAGCGGCGCTCGGGATTTTGCTGCAGGATGGGATTGGCGACACGGTGCGCGTCTCGTTGACCCCGGAACCGGGCGGCGATCGCTCGTTGGAGGTCAAGGTCGCGCGAGAAATCCTGCAGACCATGGGATTCCGCGTCTTCACGCCGCAAGTCGCCGCTTGTCCCGGGTGTGGCCGCACCACGTCGACGGTGTTCCAGGAACTGGCGCGCGATATCCAGACCTATCTGGCCGACTCAATGCCGCTCTGGAAGGCGCAATATCCCGGCGTCGAGGCGCTCAACGTCGCGGTGATGGGCTGCATCGTCAACGGACCCGGCGAAAGCAAGCACGCCGACATTGGCATCTCGCTGCCGGGGACCGGCGAAACCCCGGCCGCGCCGGTGTTCATCGACGGCTCTAAGGCAATGACGTTGCGCGGCGAGGGCATCGCGCGCGAGTTCAAAGTGATCGTCGAGAACTATATCGAGAAGCGATACGGACGCGGGGCCGAAGCGGCGGAGTAGTCGTCATCGCGGCTCAACCGCCGGTGTGACGAGGAAACGATGTACGAACCCCCGCTCCATCGCCACGACGACCTCGCCGCGCAGCATGCGCTGATCCGCTCGCATCCGCTGGGCCTGCTGATCAGCG
>JAYTRP010000661.1:0-2972 GCA_043746145.1 Hyphomicrobiales bacterium
CGCAATAGTACGAACAATTGCTCGTTTGTGAGTTCGCTTCCACCGAGATCACGGGCCAAAGGCGCCGCTAACAGCCCCGCGTCGTCTAGCCATTGCACACCGTCAGCCGGAAATGCTCCGTCCTGGTCGAGTTCGGAGGCGGTTGCGAATACGCGATCCGCAACGCCGCGGGCGAGTTCCTCTAGGTTGGCGAAGGCCGGGCTTGGATTACCATTTGCTGGGATGCGAATGAGCGCATTCACCGCACAATCTCCAGCCGATATTCAAAGCTGCGATCGCGCGCACCAAGCCAATTATGCGCTGCCCTAAGCGACTTCCAACCTAGCTCTACGTGCATTCTCATAACTCCCGCGAAAATGAACGTTGCGCTACGGCGACGGCTCCGCTCGCGCGAGAGCGCGAGCGATGGAAGCGCTTTGGGAGACTTGCGACGCCCGCTTCGTGGCTTTGGCAACTACGCGACCCGAAATCGTCAGACTGCCAACAAATCCGACTTACCCGCTATTCCAGGGCATCTTACGGAAGACCTAGTGGCGCAGGGAGCCGCTGATTGCTAGGGATTGAAGAATGTGGCGACGAGAAACAGCATCTACGTAGAAACGAGCGCTCGCCGTAGAGGCTCGTCAGGAGAAGGCAAGCTGGCGCTCAAATGCAAAACTGTATCGAGTTTCGTTGCACAATTCTGCGCGATTGCCGACTCGTGCGATTGAGCCGCTTACTGCGCGATCAGCTAGAGACAATTCGTCAGTGCTTGAGCGTGACCTCGACCCGATTCACCGACGTTCCCTTGGGGGTAACCGATATATCGAGGTTTGGACCGACCGAGTGAACTGTCAAATTGGCTTCAAATCCGGGTTGGCTGATATTGGCGCTTAGTACGGTCGCGGTGATCTCACCCGAGACATTGCCGGAAGCGTTGCGCGAGGCCTCGGTCCACTGACCACGAAGGACTTTGCCGTCGGTGTAGAGCTGGGCGTGAAAATCGAAGCGGTAGCTCGTGCTGGCGCACACGAAAGAAAGGTCGAGATTAATATTGTCGTCGGATTGGATGTTGTGGGATCGGCACTTCAAAGGTTCCGTCGCGCCGGTCTTAATGTAGACGCGCCCCTCTCCCTTCCATGTGCCCGCGAAAACGCTGAAGGCCCCATCCGCTGCCTCAGCGCCGAGGCAAGCCAGCGCTAAACAAAGCACTGCTACGCCTAGCCCATACGTTGCGCGTGATTTCAAGATTATCTGCTTGAGCATAATCATTCCTCGGATACGAATTCAACATTAGCGCCTGACTACGCCTGGCGAATAACGCCGCTCCCAGCGCATCAGCAACGTTATCGCCGGCCGCAGGATTGTCAGGTCGGCGACAAGTGCGGCGAACATCGTGAACGCGCTAAGCCAGCCAAATATCCGCAACATAGGGAGATTTGAGAATGCAGTCGCCGCGAGGCCGCACATCAGCACAACCGATGTGAGGATTAGCGCTGGACCGACCAGCACCGTGGCGAGCCGAACACCCACGGCAGGATCGGGCGCGGCGCCGACCTCGCGCCAGAGCCGATTGAGGAAGTGGATTGTCGCGCTTAGTCCGAGACCGAACGAAACCGTCAGCGCGATCACGCTTGCAAATTGCAATCCATCGCCGAGCAGCCAAAGCAGCGAGGCCGCAGCGACTACCGGGAAGATGCCGGTCAGGATCGTGACAAGCGTCACCGAAACCGAACGGAACGCAAGGCCGATAAAAATCGCCACGACGCCAAATTCGACCGTCAGCCCACTTCCGAGCTTTTCGATCATGCCCGCACTATTACGCGCGGCGATGACCGCAAGCCCGGTCACGGAGATCGTATAACCCGGATGTTGGGCTCGCGCCGGACCGAGGTCTTTGTCGAGCTTATCGACCAAAGGTAATAACTCGCTGGAATCCTTGTCAGGGATCCTCCCGGCGACAACGACGGACCTTTCGTCCGCGGCGACGAAGCGCCGCACCAGGAAGGTCGGCAAAATTCCGATATATTCCTTCAAGGTCGCAACGTCGTTCTTTCCGAGTTTATCGGAGAGCCACCTGCGCAACGTCTCTACCGACCAAACATTGCCGACACCGGTCTGTTTCTCGACGAGACTGTGCACTTGCGCAATCACATCGAGCGTATCTGGCGAAAATAGCGTTTGCCCCGGCGGAAACTGGACCAGAACATCGACTGGGTTAGCGCCGACAAGCTTGGCGTCGATCCGGTTGATGCCCTCGACCGCGTGTTCATGGTCGGGCACCTGGTCGGCAAGACGATAGCGCGGCTGCAGCCCAAGGTAGGTTGAACCAAGGACGGTGACCACAACAATAGCTACGATCGTAATCAGCCCCGGACGTCGGGTCATCCGATCCGCGACCCAGGCGGCGAAGGCGCGCAACGCGTTCACGCCGGTGTCGGTCGTCGCCAGACCCTTCAACTTGTCGGACGTCGGGGCGATCAGCACGCCGAGGGCGGGCAGGAGAACGAGCACCGTGACGAGCGCGATCGCCATCGACAAAACACCGGCCTCACCAAAGGCTTGGATAAGGTCTGAACTCGAAAAGCGGAGCGCAAGGAATGAAAGCGCCGCAGTGGCGTGGGTCAACACGCAGGCCGGCCCGACAGTGAGAATTGCGCTGCGAAAAGCCGCCGCCCGATCATCGCCCTTGATGATCCGGTCGCGCGCTGCAAAGGTCAATTGCATGCTGTCGGAGAAGCTGATCACCATGATCAGCGGCGTCATCACATTCAGGAACATGTTTAGCCGCAGGCCGAGCCAACCTACCGCGCCTAGCGCTATGACGATCGCAAGCAGCGGCGGCCCGGTGGCGATGAACAGGAATGCAAGGCGCCGAAAGAACAGGAATGCGATGATGCAGCCGAACAGGAAGCCCACTGCATTATAGGTGACGCGGTCACGCTCGACCGCCTGCCGGATCTGCAGCTGTATGACCGGCACGCCCGAGAGGT
>JAYTRP010000662.1:0-2970 GCA_043746145.1 Hyphomicrobiales bacterium
GATGCTGGACGTAAGGCCACCCGCTCTCCGATACCGTCGCCACGTAGAAGCTATCGCGACTGGCAATAAAAGCGGCCTCCGCTTCCGTAAAGCGATCGGACGCTCGGTCTCCCTCGAAGCCTGACCAAAACTCCAAACTGCCATTGTTTGCTTGAGCCGCCTTCACGCTTGGCGTGGCGGCAATGTCGAGGAACCCATAAGCCATGATCAATCCTCCCCGCCAGGAGCTTACGCCGTCGGCTCATTCCGACGGCGCGACGCACTCAGGCGGCTTCTAGACCGGCAGCCTCGACGACCGGAAAATCGATATCGGTCTGCGCGACATTGTTGATAAAATTGGTGAGAACGTTCTGGGCGACAACGGTGATTATCTCGACTATCTGCGCGTCTGTGTAACCAGCCTTGCGGACGGTGGCGATGTCATCGCTGCTTACCTGACCGCGTGTGCGAGCGACCTTGGCGGCGAACTGCACGGCTGCCGCGGTCTTGGCGTCGCTCGACGCTCCCCTGCGGTTCAGCGTGGCCTCTTCCTGGCTGATCTTGGCCATGTTCAGGCCGACGTAGCTGTGCGCCGACAGGCAATAGCCGCAGCCATTCACCTGCGCGACCGCGAGCGCAATTCCTGTACGAATCTTGAGGTTGAGCGTCTTAGCGTTCGCGGCCTCAAGGCTTGTGAGGCCGGTCAGCGCCGCCGGGCTGGTCGCAACCAGGCGAAACATGTTAGGAACGACGCCGAGCTGCTTGTTTACAACATCCAGAATCGGTTTCGAGGCTTCGGGCACATCGTCACCGGCGGGAATGTGAAGACGGGACATTGTTATCTCCTTGTTTGCGGTTACAAAATCACCCGCCGACGAGAGATAGGCCATTTCACTTGGAGTAATAATCCTTTACCAATGAGAACGAGTATCTCACTGGACGAGATGAATGGACCGCTTAGAGGCGATGACGATCCTCGTCGCCGTCGTAGAGACAGGAAGCTTTACGGCGGCGGGTCGGCATCTCAGCATGCCCCTGCCTACAGTCAGTCGGAAACTGGCGGAACTGGAGGAGCATCTCGGCAGCCGCCTTCTCACGCGTTCGACGCGGCGCCTAAGCCTCACCGAGGCGGGCAAAGACTATGTCGCGGCTTGCAGGCGCATCCTTGAGGAGGTCAGCAACGCCGAGCGTAAAGCGGCGTGTGAATTTGTTTCTCCAAGAGGCGAACTTGTCCTGGCAGCCCCGATCGTGTTCGGCCGCCTCCACGTTATTCCCGTCGTCTCTGCTTTTCTTTCAACATACCCGGAGATCGACGTTCGGCTCCTGCTGTCCGACCGCAATGCTCATTTGCTGGATGATCATATCGATCTCGCGGTGCGGATTGGGGCTTTGCCCGACAGTTCGTTGATTGCTGTACAGGTCGGGTCCGTTCGTCGAGTCGTCTGCGGTAGCGCAGCCTACTTTGCCGCGCACGGCATTCCAAACAAGCCAGCCGATATTTCCGGCCTTGGCTGCATCACCTTCGACGGCTTCGGCACCACAACAACATGGGTGTTTGCCGGTCAGGGTCAAAAAGGAAGCGAGACCGTTCCGGTTCGCTCACGCTTGTTGGTTAATACGGCCGAGGCGGCGCTGGATGCGGCTATAGCGGGTGTGGGAGTGACGCAGGTCTTGTCCTACCAAGCCGTGAAAGCTGTCGCGGAAGGCAAATTGCAAATTGTCCTCAAAGCCTACGAGCCTGCTCCCTTGCCGGTCAGTGTTCTTCATGCCCAACAAGGATTGCTCCCCCTCAAAACCCGCAGCTTTATCGACTTCGCGCTTCCTCGGCTTCGGGCAAGTCTGACGTCACACAACCAAACCTAAAGATCGCGCTTGCTGCTCACCCCGCCTGCACTTCCCGCTCCAAAAACGCCAGCACATCCGCCTCCGGCACATCCTTCGCAATAAAGCTCTCGCCGATGCCCCGCGCGAGAATGAACGTCAGCCGGCCGCGCTCCACTTTCTTGTCCTGCCGCATCGCGTCAAGGATCGCGGCGGGGTCAGCGTCCAGGCCCGGGATAGCTGAGATGTGGATGGGAAGCCCGACCGACCGGAGGTGGCTCTCGACCCGCGCAACATCCTGGCCTTGGCAGAGGCCGAGGTCGCGCGAGAAGCGGAACGCGCAGGCGATGCCGACGGCGACGCCTTCGCCGTGGACGAGCTTGGCGCTGTCATAATGGGTCAGCGTCTCGAACGCGTGGCCGAAGGTATGGCCAAGGTTGAGCAGCGCGCGCGGGCCTTGCTCGGTCTCGTCGGAGGCGACGACGCGCGCCTTGGCTGCGCAACTATGCGCGATCGCCAGCGTGCGCGCCGGGCCGCCGGCGAAAATTTCGCGGGCGTTCGCTTCCAGCCATTCGAAGAACGGTCGATCGTCGATCAGCCCGTATTTCACGACCTCGGCATAGCCGGCGCGAAACTCGCGCTCGCTCAAGGTCGCCAGCGCGCCGGTGTCGGCGAGCACGAGTGTGGGTTGATAGAAAGCGCCAATCAGGTTCTTGCCGAGCGGCGAGTTGATCGCGGTCTTGCCCCCGACGCTGGAATCGACTTGCGCCAGCAACGAGGTCGGGATTTGCACGAGCCGCACGCCGCGCCGCAAGCTCGCCGCGCAGAAGCCGGCGAGATCGCCGATTACGCCGCCGCCAAGCGCAATCACGAGATCTCGCCGCTCGATGCGCGCCTCAATCAAAGCGTCGCTGACGCGCGCAAATTCGGAATAGCACTTGGTCGCTTCGCCGGGCGGGCAGACGACGACGCTCGCTTCGACGCCGTACTCCGCAAGGCTGCGGCATAGCGGTTCGAGATGCAAGGCCGCCACGTTCTCGTCGGTGACGATCGCCGCTCGTGCGCCGGGCATAAGCGCGGCGATGGTTTTGCCCGCCGCTGCAATGAGGCCTTCGCCAATCAGGATATCGTACGACCGCTCACTCAGCGAAACCTTGACCGTCCGTGTCG
>JAYTRP010000663.1:0-2969 GCA_043746145.1 Hyphomicrobiales bacterium
GGCTATGCGCCGCGGGTTAGCTGGAAACAGGGGATCGAAGAGATGTCCGGGCATTCAGCCACCCCGCCTGTCGGTCTGCGTGCCGCATGATGCGGGTCTGACCCTGAAAGCAACGTCGCCCGAATGCACGCGACATCCAGCTAGAAGTTGGCCGTCCCGCTGACCGGCCGTTTCGGTCACCAATACGCCCGCGCCGTATCAACGGTCGTCGGGAGGACGACCATATCAAAGCGATCGAACCCATGACGAATGTTCAAGATACCGGTGCGGCGCTCGGCATCGCTGTTGTCACGCGCGCATCGAGTGGGATTGGCGCAATGTATCCGGATCGTCTCGACCAGCGCGGCTACGACTTTATCCTGATCGCGCGTCGTGGCGAAAAACTCGAAGAGGAAGCGAAACAATCGGACTGAAGCTCCACGAAGTTGCCCTCCGCGTCAGGATAATCGACCGAAATTGTTATGCCGTGATCCCGGCAGAAGGCGGGGTGAAGCCCTCGTCCCGCCGCCGCGCGTAGGAGGTTATCAGATCGTCGAAACTTTTGTGTTCGAACGCGCTTTGATGCATTGCGTTGTGGTTGATCTTGTCAGGATCGTCGCTCAACCCCGGCACGGCAAGAAAGGCGACGCGATGGTTGGCCTCGTCGTTGGTTGTCCAAGCCTCGCCTTCGTTGCGGAACATGACGCGCGCGCCGATCCCCTTGCCATACCAGTCGAGCATGTCGTCGAGATGGCTCGTTGATAACGTAACGTGATGCAGCTTTGGATGGATGATTGCCATGGTTTCCTGCCCCGTACGCGCCGCGTTGCACTTCAGCGGCTCGTTTGACACTTATTTCGGGGTTTGCCGACCGTTCGCAATCCTGGAAACCGGCAACGTGGCTCTTGCGCGTTGCTGAAGCCGGCGCATTGCCTGCTCGGTCTCGCGCGCCAGCGCCTTGCGGGATAAAGCGAGGTTGGTCACGATCGGCTCGCCGTAGTGGATGTCGCAGCGCACTCCGCCGCAACCCATCACCCGGCGGAGCGATGGCAGAAAAGTCATGTCGCCATACCAGGCAAGCGCGGATTTATCGAGACGCCCGGCCGGCATGCCGCCGACGCCGCTGTAATGCAGATAGACTGGCTGCACTGTGGCCCTCACGCCGGCAAGTCGCACCGCCTCAAAATGTGAGGAGCGGAAGCGCAGCAGGCGCGTGCCGTCGTTCGTGGTCGCCTCGGCGAATAGCACGACGGGATCGCCGGCGAGCATCACGCGCGCCATTTCCGCGTTGACGGAGGGAATGCAGCGCTTGCGCTCTCGATCGACGAAAATGATCCCCTGCATCAGCGCAAGCTGGCGGCCGAGCGCATTTTCACCGATCTGCTTCTTGGCGAGAAATGTCATTGGCTCCGTCGCGCCCAGGACGAGGATATCGAGCCAGGACACGTGGTTGGCGACAATCAACCGGGGCGGACCCAACGCCGGCGCCCCGATGTGATGCACTCGCACGCGCAGCACGCGGCAGAGCCAGCGGTTAAATACGACCGAGGCGGAAGGCCCCGCGCTCCAGCCGAGTTTCTTGGCGCAAAGCCGAAGCGGGGCGGCAACCGCGACGAGGCCCGCAGCCGCTGCGAGTCCCAATCCGACGCGCGCGCGCATCATCCCCGCAAATCCTTGCGCATCACCAGCGCGGTCGCGGCGCCCCCATCTGGGCGCTTGTAGTAGCCTTTGCGTTCGCCGACTTTGACGAATTTGGATCGCGCATAGAGCGCCAAGGCTGCGCTATTCTCCGCATCGACTTCAAGAAAGATACGCGCGGCCCCAGCGAACGCCGCCGCCTCGAGATGCGCGCGTATGAGATCGCGGCCAACACCATGTTTGCGGAAGGCTGGATCGACCGCAATCGTGAGGATTTCGGCTTCGTCGGCTGCGATTCGGGTAAGCGCGAAGCCGCGCAGGCGCGCCGTTGCAGGTTCCAGCGCGCCGGAACCGAGGGTTGTCACGCTTACAATCAGCCCTTCCAAATCCGCGACCGACCAGGGATAGGCGAAACCTGTGGCGTGAACGCGCGCGCAATCGGATGCGTCGTCGACGCGCAACGGCCTGACCACCGATGCGGCTAACCGACCCCAGGAAAAGACCATGACCCCGTTTAACCCTCAACGCGTGCAACCGCGTAGCCCTGGGCAGGATGCGCGTCTGGGGCCTTCACGTAAAGCGGTCGCGGCGGCCACGACGCAGGATCGGCCGCCAAGCCGATGCGGGCAAGGGCGACAATATCGGGGTACGGAACCGCTTCGCTGGCGTCCGCCTCGGCACCCGCGCGCAGCGCCTCTTCCGCGAGCGCGACGGCGGCGTCGCCGACGATGCGCACGGGCCCGGAGCCAATAGCCCGAACGGCGTCGCGCAAAGTCGCAACGCGCGGCGCCAGGATCTGGCGACCCTTCGATTCGAATAGCTGGAAGTAAACCTGCCCGTGCCGCGCGTCGATGACGGACGCGATCACACCCGGCCGCGGGTTATCGAGCAACGGGCCGACGAAAGCCACCAGCGTTGGCACGCCAACCACGGGTATTTCAAGCGAAACAGCGATTGCGCGCGCCATCGATAGGCCGATGCGAATACCGGTAAATGAGCCAGGTCCTACGCCGACAGCGACTTTTCCGAGCGAATTAACTCCGCCCTCGACGCCCGTCAAAACCGCCTGAACCATCGCCGGGAGCGCCTCGGCGTGGCCCCGCAGCATGGCTTGGCTTTCGCACGCCAGCACATGTCGCGTATCGCCGTCGTAAATCGCGACCGAACAGCCGGCGCAAGACGTATCGATCGCAAGGACGCGCATGGAAGTCCTAAGCCAGGGAAAAGGGACAAGCCCTATGCGATGATTCCCACAAAGAGGGAGCGGTGTTCGACCGACTGCGGCGCCCAGCGAACGTGACCATACCGGCGACTCTGCTCACCGGGTGATCAGGGTGCCAGCCCCATGATCC
>JAYTRP010000664.1:0-2966 GCA_043746145.1 Hyphomicrobiales bacterium
AACGTCTGCCCGGCCCGCAGCGACAGACTGACCCCGCGCACGGCGGCGACATTGCCAAAAGACTTGGCGAGACCGCTCGCCTCGAGAAGTAAATCGCCCAAGCCTAAATCTCCCAAGGGCGCCAGCAACGCGCGCCGTTCTCGAGCGGCGGCCGGCTGGCGCAAACGGGAGCAACGAACTCGCAACGGGGCGCGAAACGGCACCCTTCAGGCCATTCGCCGATCGGCGGCACTTGACCGGGAATCGCCGCGAGACGCGATGCGTTGATCCCCATCCGCGGAATGGCGGCGACTAACCCGCGCGTATAGGGATGGCTCGGGTGTGTAAGACATGTCTCGGGGTCGCCCTCCTCGACACGATCGCCGGCGTACATCACGATCGCGCGGTCGCAAAAATCAGCGACGACGTCGAGATCATGCGTGATGTAGAGCATCGCCAGTCCCATTTCGTCGCGCATGCCGCGAAGCAGATCGAGCACCTGCGCCTGGATCGTCACGTCGAGCGCGGTCGTTGGTTCGTCGGCGATGACGAGGCTCGGCCCGCACGCGATCGCCATCGCGATCACGACCCGCTGGCGCATGCCGCCGGAAAGCTGATGCGCATAGCCAGCGAGGATATCCCTGGCGCGAGGCACGCCGACGCGATCCAACAATTCATGCGCCCGATCGAGCGCGGCCCGGCGGGACAGGCCAAGGTGCTGGCGCATTCCGTCAGTCATCTGCGCGCCGATCGTCAGCGTCGGATGGAGCGAGGTCATCGGCTCCTGGAAGACAAAGCCGATTCTTCGGCCGCCAAGCGCGCGGCGCTCCCGCGCCCCCAGCGTGTTGAGCTCCACGCCATCGAGCGTAATCACGCCCTCGATCTTCGCGCCCGGTGGCGACAGGCCAATAATGGCGCGCGCGGTCATCGACTTTCCGCAGCCAGATTCTCCGACCAGCGCAAGCGCCTCGCCGCGCGCGATCGCAAAACTCATGTCCGTGACGACGGGCGTCATGACGCCCCCGACAGGGAGGCTGACGCTGAGCCCCTCGACCCTGAGAACAGGCGCAGCATTCATGACAGGCGCACGCGCGGATCGAGCGCGGCATAGACGAGATCGATCAGCAGATTGAGCGCGGCGAGCATCAGGGCGATCGCCAAAACCGCGCCTTCGACAACGGGGTAGTCACGCCGCGCGACAGCGTCGATCAGCAACTTGCCAAGGCCGGGCAGAGCAAAGATCAGTTCGATCGCAACCACGCCGCTGAGCAGATAGCTCGCCGACAAACCGGCGACGGTGATGAACGGCGCCGCCGCGACGCGCAGCGCATAACGAAGCACCACGCGCCGTTCAGACAGGCCCTGCGCCCGCGCGGTCGTGATGTAAGGCTCGCTCATTACATCCAGCATCGCCGAGCGCATCATGCGCGTCATCAGAGCGGATTGGCGAAGACCAAGCGCGAACGCCGGCAGCGCGATCGTCATCGCGCTGGCGAACAGGCCCTCGCTCGGGGCGACATAGCCAGCGACGGGAAAGATGCGCCAGGTGACGGCAAACAAAAAGATCATCAACAGCGCAAACCAGAACTCGGGCAGCGACAGGCACAATACCGCCAGCGCGACGAGCCCGCGATCAACCCAGGTGTCGCGCTTCAACGCCGCCGCGACTCCCGCTGTCGCGCCAACTAGCATCGCAATGACGAGCGCCAGCGCGGCCACCTGAACCGTGACGAACGCATAGCCCGGTAGGATGTCGATCACTTTTTGCCGGAAGAAGAACGACGAGCCGAGATCGAGCGTCAGCACGTGCTTCAACCAAAGCACGAACTGCACCACCAAGGGTTGGTCGAGCGCCAATTCGTGGCGCAACGCCGCGACCTGCTCGGGCGTCGCCTGATCGCCGAGAACCTGCGCGGCGGGATCGCCAGGGGCAAGCCGCAACAGCAGGAAAACCAGCACGAGCGGTACGAAGATGGTCGGCAATACAAGCAGCAGTCGTCGCCCGATATAGCGCAGCATCGTCAGCGCCCCGCCAGTTTTGGATCGAGCACGTCGCGCAGACCATCGCCGATCAGGTTCAGGCATAGAATCGTCAACGCGAGCGCGACGCCGGGAAACACCACGATCCACCAACCATTCTGGATATAGTTTCACGCTTCCGCCAGCGCGCCGCCCCAACTCACGTCGCGGGCGCCGACTCCAAGGCCGATGAAGCTCAGCGCAGCCTCGCCTAACACAGCCGCCGAGAAGACGAACGAAGCCTGCACGAGAATGGGCGAGAGCACGCTGGGCAAGATATAGCGCATGAGAATGTCGCGCTCTCGCACGCCCACCGCCCTAGCCGCTTCAATCATCGGTAGTTCGCGCGCGATTAGCGTTTGCCCGCGCACCACGCGGAGGGCGGGCGCGATCAGCACCAGGGAAAGTGCAAACACGACGGTGGCGACGCTCGGCCCCAAATAGCCCGCCGCGGCGGTTGCGAGCACGATGCCGGGAAAGGCCATCATGCCGTCGACCAGACGCATCAACACCGCATCCACGCGACGGTAAAAGCCGGAGATGAGGCCAAGCGCGATCGCCGCGACCATTGCGATCGCCGTCACCGTGACGCCGACGATCAACGAAGTGCGCCCACCGTAGAGCACGATCGCGAACATGTCGCGGCCTAGATGATCTGTACCCATCCAGCGGCCGGGGCGCGGGGAAAGCAGCCGATGCGCGGGGTCGATGTGCAGCGGCGATACATGCGTGAGCCACGGCGCGGCAATCGTCGCAGCGATGATCGCTGCGAGCACGACCAGGGCGGTGGCCGCTGCCGGTTGCCTGCCTAGCCGATGCAGCGGGCGCGCGCGCAAAGTCCTGGCCGCAATGGCCATATCACTTCGCAGGCGGCGCGATATTGACGAAAACCGAGGCATTAGCGGGGCTGTCGGTGACCCCGGTCACGCCTTTGCGCACGGCTTCAAATGCCGCCTCGGTGCCAAACT
>JAYTRP010000665.1:0-9237 GCA_043746145.1 Hyphomicrobiales bacterium
ACGCCGCCGATCAGCCCTGGCCCTGCGGCGGCCGCCACGCCGTCGAGTTGCCGCGGCTTCACGCCCGCCTGCGCCAGCGCCCGCGCGATCAGCGCGTCAATAATTTCAACATGCGCGCGCGCCGCGATCTCGGGAACGACTCCCCCGAAAGCGGCGTGAGCGGCGATCTGGCTCATGACTTCGTCGGCGAGGATCTCACCCGAGCCGTCGGCCCTGAGCCTGACCACTGCGGCCGCGGTCTCGTCGCAGGTCGTCTCGATTCCCAACACTAACAAACGCCGGCTCCCGAAGATTCGCGCTTGCGGCTGCATATACCCTTGGCAGGCCGCGCAACAGGCTTTACGTCCGCTTGATGACACCCGTTATCGCCCTCATGCGCGAGCGAAACCAAGCCGAACGCAGCGCGGTTCGCCTGGTCGCGCGCGGCTTTTCGTTCGTGATCGCGCCCGCCACGGTCGTGCGATCGCTCGCCGCTGAACCGTCCGCTGGCCAATTCGACGCAGTCGTCGCCACCAGCGCGCGAGCGTTCGTCCATGGTGGCGCGCAATTTTCAGCCGCGCTCGCCGGCCTACCTCTTTACGGCGTGGGCGAGCGGGGCCACGAAGCCGCGGCAACGTTGGGGCTCGCCTTCGCCGCCGCGCCCGCGCGGGACGTCGCCGCCTTGATCGAGATATTGCGCACCCGTCTTCCGGCGAAAGCGCAAGTTCTCTATCTCGCGGGCCGCGACCGGCTGCCGGACTTTGAAGATGCAATGCAGTCCGCTGGGCATGTGGTGACTGTAGTGGAGACCTACGCGGCTGATGCGCGCGATCAATGGACTGCGGAGGAGGCGGGGGCCGTAGCGAGCGCCGACGCCTTTCTGCACTACTCGCATCGGAGCGCCGGATTGACGGTCGAGTTGGCGGCTCGCGCAGGATTGCTCGATCGAATGAAGTCGCGTCCACACGTCTGCCTATCGCGCGAAGCAGCCAAGCCGCTCGCCGCGGTTTCCTCACGTCGCGTGTTCTGGCCGCACGAACCCAACGAGGAAAGTTTGCTGGATACGCTGGAGTCCGCGCTTGCGGATTGGATTCCGCGCTGAACGGATTCTTCGCAAGGGTTTTCCTTGGCGCCAGTGTCGCTTATACAGAGCGCGAAACCGAGGACCCGATTGCATGGCCGAGGACGCGGAAAACGACGCCAACGATTCAGCCCGGCCCAGGCCGATTGTGCCAAAGCCGAAGCGTGACTCCGCGCTGATCGAAGGCGAGGCCCGGGAAATTCACGCAGAGAGCGAGCCCGCCCCTGTGGTCGAAGCCGCCGACGCGCCCGAGCCGGCGGTTTCGACGGAAGGCTTGGCGAGTCCGGATTTCGTAGAGGAACCCGAGACTTCCGGCGCGCCCGAGCTGGCCACGCCCGAGTCGGCGTTCAGCCAAGCCTTCGCCTCGCAAACCCGACCGCCCGAGCCGATCGTTCCCGAGCCGCCGGTAGTCCCCGCTTCTGCTCCCGTCGCACTGGGATCAGGATCGCTCGTCCGCAGCCTTCTTTCCGGCATTGTCGGCGCCGCCATCGCGCTGATCGCCGCTTGGTTTTTCGATCCCCGCGCGGGCGCGCTGGATGGTGTCGAAACCCGATTGCATGCCCTTGAGCAAGCGGACCAGCGCGACGCTGAGGCCGGCAAGAGCCTGGAAACGCGGGTCGGGCAGTTGGAATCTGGCGCTAAACCGGCGGCCTCGGATGCGTTCGACAAGCGCGTCGCTGCTTTGGAAGCTGGCGCTGTGAAGCCGGAGTCGATTGAGTCGCTCGACAAACGACTCGCGACGCTCGAGGCTAATTCCGTAAAACCGGAAGCGCTCGCGGCCGCGCTGAATGAAGTCCACGACGCGAAGGACACTGCGTCCAAGGCGCTTGCCCTCGCCAGCGCCGCGTCGCAAACGCCGGCTGCGATCTCTGGCGCGGGCTCGCCTTCGGCATCGCAGGCGCTAGCGCCAACTGTGGAGCCAGACCCCCGCGTCGCCGTTCTATTCTCTGGTCAGCAGGCGCTAGACTCCCGCGTCGCGAAAAATGAGGCGGCGCTCGACGACCGCTTCGCCAAGATCGACGACCGGTTCGGCAAGATCGATGCCGCGACGGCCAAGATCGACGATGCGACCACCAAGATCGACGAGGCGACCACCAAGTCGAGTGCCGACACAGCTAAATCGATCACGGACCTCAACGACCGTCTTGCCAAAAGTGAAGCCGCGCTCGGCGACCGGATCGGCAAGGAAACCGGGGCGCTCGGCGATCGTCTTGGCAAGTCGGTCGATGGTCTGACCGATCGCGCCGGCAAACTCGAGGCGGTGGTATTCGCGCCGAAGATCGAGACCAGGGTCGATCCGGCCGAGACCGCTGAGCACGCGCAGAAGCAAGCGCGCGCATCCACTCGCGCGATCGCCTCTATTGCGCTGCTGGGACGGTTGAACACGGGCGAGCCTTATCGAGTCGAACTTGAAGCATTGAGCCGATCCGGCGCTGACCCGGCCGCACTCGCCGACCTCCAAACCTACGCCGACAAGGGCGCGCCCACGGCGGCGTCGCTCGCCCGCACGTTTCGCGATCTCGAACCCGCGATGCTGGCGACCGTGAAAGCGCCGCCTGCGGATGGCGTGATGAGCCGCATTATGGGAGAGATGGATCAGCTCGTTAGTGTAAGGCGTGTCGGCGAAACGCCCGGCGAGGCTCCCGACGCCCTGATCACCCAGGTCGACGGCGCCATGTCGCGTGGCGATATCGTGGGCGCGCTCGCCGCTTATCAGCGGTTGCCGGACGCCTCACGCGCCGTAGCGGCGGACTGGGCGAAGTCCGCGCAGGATCGAGCTAAGGCCGATACGGCGGCGCGAACCTTGCGGGACGCGTCGATCGCCGATCTGGACAAAAGCAAGAATTAGCCTGGGCCGCGGGGACGCCGCGCCTCAGTATACGGAGACGTCATGCTGCGACTATTGACTTTTCTGGTGGCGCTTGGCCTAGGCGCCTGGGGTTTGTCCTGGCTTTCAGACATTCCCGACAAGTTCCTGATCACCTGGCGCGGCCTGGAATACACCCTGTCGCCCATGGTCGTGTTAGCGATTTTGCTGCTCGCCGCGATCGTGTTCGGATTTGTCTGGAGCGTGCTGCGCTTCGTGTTGCGCCTGCCATCCCTGGTCTCGCTCGCAACCCGAGCGCGCCGTCGTGAGAAGGGGTTCCAAGCGCTCTCGCGCGGCATGATCGCTGTCGGGTCGGGCGATTCGCGGGCGGCCAGCCGGCACGCGGCCGAAGCGGACAAGTTCCTGGGCGACGAGGCGATGACCAAGCTGCTTCGCGCACAGTCGGCGCAGCTTGCAGGCGATCGCGCGGGCGCGGTCACGGCGTTCAACGAAATGCTCGACGATCCACGCACACAGTCGCTCGGGCTGCGCGGCCTCCACATCGAAGCACGGCGTGCGGGTGAGTCCGAGGCGGCGCTGGAATACGCGGCGCGTGCCCATAAAACGGGGTCATTGCCTTGGGCGGCGCAGGCGGTGCTTGACGATAATGCGGCGCACGGCGACTGGGCGGCGGCACTCGCGACGGTCGAATCCAACGCCGCGGCGAAGCTGCTGGACAAACCGACTGCTAACCGATGGCGCGCGGTGCTCAAGACCGCACTCGCGCAGGAACGCGCCGAACGCGACGCCAAGGGCGCACTGACGCTTGCGCAGGAGGCGGTTGCGTTGGCGCCGGGCCTCGCGCCCGCGGCCGCCATTTGCGGCAAATTGACAGCCCAGACCGGCGACTATCGCAAGGCGGCGAAGATCATCGAGACGGCTTATCGCCTGACGCCGCATCCCGATCTCGCGGATGCCTATGTGCAGCTGCGGCCCGGTGATTCTGTCAGCGATCGGCTGACCCGCGCACGGGCGCTCGCGCGTGTCGCCTCGTGGGATTCCGAGAGCCCGATGATGATCGCCCGCGCCGCGGTCGAAGCGCACGAACTCGAAGCCGCGCGCAAGGCGTTGGCTCCGCTGGTGCGCGGCGACGGTGATTATGGGCGACCGACCGTGCGGGTTTGCCTGTTGATGGCTGAGATCGAGGAGGCTGTCGGCGACGAGGGCGCGGTGCGAGAGTGGCTCAACCGCGCCGCCCGCGCGCCGCGCGATCGCGCCTGGGTCGGCGAAGGCGTGATCACCGATCACTGGTCGCCGGTTACGCCATCGGGCGTGCTCGACGGCTTTGTCTGGCGCACCCCCGACGAGCGACTGGCGACAGCCGCCGAACTTCCCTCGCCCAAGCTCGCGGAGGCGGCCGTTACGTCTACGATCGTCGAACAACAGGCGCTCGGAACGTCGGCAATCGAGGCAAAGCCGGCGGATATCGCCGAGCCAGTCCGGATGGCGCCAATGAGGCCGACGGGGCAGACGACTTTGCCGCTGGCCGTGGCTCCGGACGATCCGGGCCCGCATGGTAATCCGGCCGATGCGCAGGGTTACCGACACTACGTCGGGGATTGAGCTTAGCGCTCGATCCTCAAGCGCTCGCGGTCGCTGCGACGGGCGCGCGTTTGGCGCCAATGAGCCAAACCATTCCTGACGCAACCAGGCACAAGGCGCCGGCTACGTAGAACGCCGGGATGTATGTCGCGAGATGCGTGCGCGACAGACCAGCGCCATCAGCGGCGACCGCCGCGCCGACCATGTGCGCGGCGAATATCCAGCCGAACGCGACGCCTGCCCGTTGCGGGCCGAAAGTCTCGGCCGACAGTCTGGCGGTCGGGGGCACCGTTGCGATCCAGTCGAGGCCGTAGAACACCGCGAAAAACGACAGCCCATAGACCGTGAACGACGACGCCGGGAGATAGAGCAGCGACAAGCCGCGTAAGCCGTAATAGACGAACAGCAGCGCGCGGTTGTCGTAGCGGTCGGAGAGCCAGCCCGAGCCGATCGTGCCGATGAAATCGAAGATGCCCATCATCGCCAACATCGAGGCGGCGGTCACCGAAGGCACTCCGAAATCGGCGCAGAGCGAGATAAAGTGCGTCTGGATCAATCCGTTGGTGCTGAGCCCGCAGATGAAGAAGGTGCTAGCCAGCACCCAGAAGGTCGGTGATTTCGAAACTTCGCCGAGCACGTGAAACGCAGCGCCAAAAGCGGCGGGAGCGGCCGGCGGCGGTGGCGCTCGGTTAGTTGACCCGAATGGCGCAAGTCCGAGGTCGGACGGACGATCGACCATCAATAGCGCCACCGCGACCGCCGCAATTGCGATGCCGATCAAGGTCGGCGCCATCGCAACCCGCCAGCCATAATGGACCTCCAGCGTTGCCGCGAGCGGCAGGAACACGAGTTGGCCGGTCGCCGAACTTGCCGCCAGCATGCCCATGACAAGCCCTCGCCGATGCGCGAACCAGCGGGTCGAGACGATCGCGCCCATCACCAGCGCGGTCATTCCGGTACCAAGCCCAACCACGATTCCCCAGAGCAGGACGAGGTGCCAGAGCCGCGTCATCGCCAGCGCCAGCAGCAGGCCCGCGGTGATCAGCGCTAGCGCAGTCAGGATCACGCGCTTGAGGCCATAACGATCCATCAGCGCCGCCGCGAAAGGCGCCATGAGCCCAAACAGCAGGATTCGTAGTGCGAGAGCGCTTGAGATCTGTTCGGTGTTCCACGCGAACTCGCGGCTGAGCGGGCGGATCAGCGCTCCGGGCAAGCCCATCGCGCCCGCCGTCATCAGGGCGACCAGAAACGTGACCGCGACGACGACCCAGCCGTAATGAATGCCTCGGTCTTCGAGTCGCCGCGAAAGCGCATGAGCGAGCATGTTGGTCTCCTTGCCTCTGACCTCGTAATGATGATAGTCGTCATCATAAGTCAAGCGCAGGAACGTCGATGCGAATTTCCAAAGCGAAAGCACAAGAGAACCGCGCCCGCGTTCTCGATGTCGCGGCCGAGTTGTTTTGCGAGCGAGGGTTCGAAGCGGTCGGCGTGGCGGAAGCGATGCACGCGGCAGGCCTCACCCATGGCGGGTTCTACAATCACTTCGAATCGAAAGAGGCGCTCGAGGCGGCGGCTTGCACGCAGATTTTCGCGAAATCGGTCGCGAGGATGGAGGCGATTGCGGACCAGCCGGATGCGCAGGCAAGGGCCAAGGCTTATGCCGCCTATCGCGCGCGCTATGTTTCGCCCGAGGCGCGCGACGCGAGCGCCGCCAGTTGTCCGATGGTCGCCTTTGCCGGCGACGTTCGGCGCCAGCCAGACCCGGTGCGTCAGGTTTATGCGGAGGGATTGCGAGCCTACCTCGCCGCGTTCGCCAAGGCGAGCGGCGAAGAGCGGACCCGCGCTATCCGCAACTTTGCCGAACTGGTGGGAACGCTTACGCTAGCTCGTAGCGTCGCCGCGGTCGACCGCGAGTTGTCCGACGAGATCCTCGCAGCCACGCGGCTGGATCAGACCAGCGCGATTGCCGACACGAGTCGGCCGTAATCCGGCTCTTTGCGATGAGTCGCGCGGCGATAGCTGAAAAACCGCGCCCCGTCGGCATAGGTGTCGAGCCCGAGATCGTGCATCGCGCCGACGCCAGCGCGCCGGGCCCGCTCGACAATGTAGCCATGCAGGTCGAACATCGCGCGCTCGGGATCGCGGCTTGGACGAAAAAAGGGCGGCGAGGCGGCGTCGCCGGCGGCGAAAGTGGCGACGAATTCTGGACCGACTTCGTAGGAATTCTGAGCTATGCAGGGTCCCAGCGCCGCGACGATATGTGAGCCTCGCGCGCCCAGCGTCTCCATCGCGGCGACTGTCGCCTCGATCACGCCGCTCAGCGCGCCCTTCCAGCCCGCGTGAGCCGCGCCGATCACCCGCGCTTGCGCGTCCGCGAACAGGATCATTCCGCAATCCGCGCCGGTGACGCCCAGCGCCAGGCCGGGCGTCGCGGTGACGATTGCGTCGCAGCGCGGCCGCGCGTCTGATGGCCAGGGCTCGCCGATTGCCACGACATCGGGAGAATGCACTTGATAGGGCACAGCGAGCCGGTCGGGCTCGACCTCTAGCGCTTTCGCCATGCGCGCGCGGTTGGCGGCGACGGCTTCGGGCGCATCGCATGAGCCAACGCCGCCGTTGAGCGTTGCGTAGACCCCGTCCGACACGCCGCCGCGCCGCGTGAAGAAGGCATGACGCAGGCCGGGTAGATCGAGCGCGTCGCAGCGGATAAGGTCGGCGCGGTCCATCAAGGCGCCTCTAGGCCAAAGCCGGGGGGAGCCGGCAGAGCGCGATTGGCGACCGCCATCACCTTGAACAGCGCGCCCATTTCGCCGTCGCCCTTGCCGACTAGCCGCTGGCGGGCAATCTCGAATTCATCAGCTCGCCCGGGCGGGGCGCGTTCGGCGAGCGCCCGCGCGCGCAAGTCGATGCCGATTCCGCGCAGGAAATCGCCTTGATCGATCGGGCCATAGACTGCCGCCCCAGCCGCGCGAGCGCTCCGTGACATCGCGGCAAAATCGACATGCGCGGTCAGGTCCGCCTCGCCTGGCTCCGCGAGCGGATCAACCATGCGATGCGCGCGCAACGCCTGCAACGTGTCGCCGATCGACGTGACCGCGCTGCCATAGTCGACGAACAGCGCGACGCCGCCCTGCCTGACGACGCGCGAGGCGAGCTCGTACATCAGTCGATGCGCGGAGGGGTTGACCTCGAGAATGTCGCCTTCCTCGCCCGGCGCCTGGATGAACGGCTCCGGGTCGCGCGCTACGGTAAACATAAAGCGTCCGACGTTATCGAGTTTGATCAGCCGCTCGCGCCACCGGTTGTGGCTGCGCACGTATTGGCGCACGGGCAGGGCGTCGAGGAATTCATTGGCGATCACGATCAACGGCCCCTCTGTCGGAGCCTCCGCGAACGTCGCCGCCCAGGCGACCGGCGCTCCCGCCGTCAGCAGCGTTTCGTACTGGATTTCCGCGAGCGTGGGGCTCGTCTCGATCAAGGTTACGTCGATCGCCGAGCGGAAATCCGGCACGATGCGGGCCGCCCGCAGCGCGTCGCTCATCAGCGTGCCGCGCCCGGGTCCAAGCTCGATCAAGCGAACCGGATTGGGCCGCCCCATCGAGCTCCACACCTCGGCGCCCCAGATGCCGACCAGTTCGCCGAACATCTGCGAGATTTCCGGCGCGGTGGTGAAATCGCCCGAAGCGCCGAACGGGTCGCGGTTCATGTAGTAGCCATGCTCGGGATGGCCGAGCGCGAGCTCCATATAGCGTTCGACCGAGATTGGTCCTTCCTCGGCGATCAGGGTCCTGAGGATGCCCGCGAGATCGCTCATGCACGAAGGACGCGGCCGCGCGCGCTCCACACGATCAGGCCAACGCCGATCACGATCATCGGGGCCGAAAACAGCATCCCCTTGGTGAGCCAAACGCCTAACGCTTCCGTGGCGGGATCGGGGTCGCGAAACACTTCGCTGATCGTGCGCGCAACGCCGTAGCCAACCCCAAACAGGCCCGAGATCAGCGCGGGCCGTTGCAGCGCGCCCAGACGCGCCGCTATGGCGACAATCACGAACAGGGCCGCGCCCTCGAGCGCCGCCTCGTAAAGCTGGCTCGGGTGCCGGGGAACGCCGTCCGATCCCGGAAACACCATCGCCCAGGGAACGTCAGTCGGTCGGCCCCACAGTTCGGGCTTGATGAAATTGGCGATGCGGCCGAAAAACAACCCGATGGGAGCGGCGAGACAGGCAAGGTCGAACACGCTCCACACCGGCGCATGATAGCGCCGCGCGAACAGCACAATCCCGACCGCAGCGCCGATTAGTCCCCCGTGAAACGCCATGCCGCCGCGCCAAACTTCGAAGATTTCGATCGGATGCGCAAAATAATAATCAAAATTATACAACAGGACGTTGCCAAGCCGGCCGCCGATCACGACGCCGAGCGCGCAATAGACCAGGAGATCGTCGATGCTGTCACGGCTCGGACGCGCGGCGCCGCCCCAGTAGCGATCGTCGACGACAACTCTGCGGATCAGCGCCCATCCCCCGATCAGCCCCGCGATATAGGAGAGCGCGTACCACCGAATCGCCAGCGGGCCCCATTGGAACAAGATGGGATTGATGACTGGATATGGCAGCAAAAAGATGGGCATCGGCCATTCGGTGATGCCCCGGGCCCGCCGCTAGGTCAAGGCTCGCCAGCAGGCGCGCGCCGTGAAACCCTAGACTTTCCTTTGTTTTCTTGCGTGCGACCCGCCTAAACCGCGGTAAGGCGGTGATGCGCGAGCG
>JAYTRP010000666.1:0-9229 GCA_043746145.1 Hyphomicrobiales bacterium
GGGCTATGGGCACGTGAAGGCTGAAAATCTCGCCAAAACGCGGGTGGAATGGGACAAGCTGATTGCAGCTTGGCGTACGCCAATCGATCGGCGTCAGGCGGCGGAATAGTTGCTCGACAGCCCCGCGCGCAGCCTTAACTCGCCGAGCGCAGGGCAGGGAAAGCCACTTCAACCAGTGTGCCCTGCTCCTTGGCGCTCTTGATCGCGAAATCCGCGTGGTTGGCTTCCGCTAGCGCCTTGGTCAGCGGCAGTCCTAACCCCGTCCCTTCAGTCTTTCTTGCGCCGGCCAGCCGCTGAAACGGTTGCAGCGCCGAGGCGAGTTCAGCCTCGTTCATGCCAACGCCGGTGTCGCGCACGCGAACGATCGTGTGGCCCTCATCATCAAGCGCCGTCGAGACGATCACCTGTCCGCCGGGCTCGTTGTATTTGACCGCATTCGACAAAAGATTGAACACGATCTGACGCAGCGACCGCTCGTCGGCCATCACTTGCGGCAACTTGTCGTAAAGCGATAGGCGCACGATGATGCGCTCTCGCGCGGCCTGGGGCTGCATCAACCCGACGCATTCGCGAATCACGCGGTTTACGTCGACCGCCGAGAACTGCAACTCCATCTTGCCCGCCTCGATCTTGGCAAGATCGAGCAGGTCATTGGCCAAGCTCATGACATGACGGCCGGAGGTGTGGATGTCGCGGATGTAATCCTTGTAGCGGTCGTTGGTGACGGGTCCGAACCGTTCCTCCAGCATCACTTCGGCAAAGCCGAGGATCGCGTGCAAGGGCGTTCGAATCTCATGGCTGACCCGGGCGAGGAATTCAGTTTTGGCGGCGCTCGCCTTTTCCGCGACTTCGCGCGCCGCTTCTCGCTCGCGCTGCTCGTCTTTCAGCCGACTGAGATCGCGCAGCACAACAAAAAACTCGCTAACGCCGGCCGCGACGAAACGGCCGAAATCCGCGCGCACGGGCGTGATCCGCCCCGAACGGTCGCTCAATTCGAATTCATGCGTTTCCGCAACGGACTCGGCGCGCACCACGCGGTCGAGCGCAGTCGTAACTTCGGCTTGGCTTATGGCCGCGAAAAACATCAGCAGACTCTCGCCGGCCGTCTCTTTCTGATCGTATCCCAACAGCTTTTCTGCGCCGCCGTTCATCGCAAGAATTCGGCCCGAAGAGTCGACCCGCACCAAGCCGTCGGAGACGGCCTCGAGCGCGCTGGAAAAGTCGCGCGCCAATAATGATTGCTGATGACGCTCTAGCTCGAGCGCGCGAACCTCCGCCTGATGATCAACGACATACGAGCGACGCATCGCGATCAGCACAGCCGGCGCGCCCTGCCAGCTCACCGGCCGGGCCTGCGCATCGACGGTAATCATTTCACCGCCTGCCGCAATCAGCGGCGTTCCCGCATCTTCGCCGATCGGGGTGAAAGCCTGGGGGTCCCGCCCCAGATAAATCGCCGCCAACCCGTTGCGCTCGCGAAAATCCTCCAGGCTGGAATAGCCGACCAGATCGAGCAAGGTCTGGTTGAGATAGAGCGTCTCGCTGTCGCGAATCACCAGCGCCCCGATCGGCAGCTCATCGAGCAATCGGGCAAGATCGTACGGGTCCGCTGTAAATGCGGGATCCAGGGCTGGCGCCGACACCAGGGTCGGCTCAGAGAGAAGCGCGGGAAACAAAACCGCCTCGACAGGAGGCTCGGCAGTGGCGGCAGGCTCGGTAGAAGACGCCGGGTCCGGCGTCTCCGCATCGGGGCGGGACGAGCGCAAGCGAACACCGAGCGTGCGGGCGATCTCTTTGAAGGCGTCGCGCTCCTGCGGCGTTAGCGCCACGCTCTCACCGCCACGGGGTGAATCGGCCACGGTGGAAAGCGCGTTCAATACGCTGAAAACACCAGGACGGATGAGCGGCGCCGGCTGTGCCGAGCCTGGCCGGAATGCGAGGATCTCCCCGCCCTTTTCCCGGACATACCTCGGCGGCGCAGTGGCCGGTTCTTCCGGCATGGCGGGAGTTTTGTCGGGCGTAGTACGAACGTCTCCGCGCGTTTCCGCTTCTAGCGCCGGCGTTTGCGTTGGCGTGTCGAGCAAAATAGCCTTTGGCGAGGCTAGACTTTCGGCGGCAGATGGCTCCGAAACGGCAGGAACTGCTTCTGCCTGTTCCACTTCAGGAGCCTTCGCCGAGAACAGCTCCGGCGCGGCGGCGACCACTTCAGATTCGGCTTCAGGGGCGAGAGTCGACGAAGGCTGCGCATGGCGCGCAGGCTCGACGGCGGTCCACTCGCCCGTTAACACCCCGAAACCGCGGAAACCCGCGAAGTCACGATCACGATCGAGCGCGGGCGTCCCCGAGATCAAAGCGACGCGCCCCCGCGCCGCGCCCGCCATCGGCCAGACGACTTGCAACGCAGAGAACGTCTTTCGCGCCTCGATGGATTCGCTCCACGCGGCGTGCGGCTCGAGCCCAACTCGCGCGGCAAGCGCGACAGTTGTTTCACCTTCGCGTGGCGAATCAGCGCCAAGGCGCTCAACGAGCGCGGGATCAGGCGCCGCGAACCGCCCCTCGCCGTCCAAGCTCCAAAGGAAGCGCAGGCGGCTCTCTGGCGGAGCGACGGTTGCTTCCCCCCATGGGTCTGGCGACGGCGCCCGCCCCTCCGCTTCAACAGCGCGAGACGGGGCCGCAGCGATGAACATCGCCTCCCCATGCTCGTCGAGCACGCGCGCGCAAAGCCAACTGATGGCGACAGGCACGCGACCGACGAAAAAGCGTAAACTCTCCAAGCGCGGCGGCGCGCCCGGCGTCAACGTACGCGCCAGCACTTGCAGGCGACGCGCGCCAAAGCTGGCTGATTCAAATAGAACCCGCTCAAGCGCTGCAAGATCGCGGACGCCAAACACCGCAAGCGCGGAGTTCGTCGCGTATACGAGGTGGGCAGGGTCGCGAGCGACAATCAGCGGGGCGCCCCGCGCCGCCGACGCGCTGAACGAGCCGCGCGAAAGCCGCGCGATCCAATCCAGTTCATTCGCATCAGGTCTGACGTTCATTGTTCCCCGGTGCACGAGCGGATTAAAATTCGGTGAACGGAACGCTCCGAAACCAACTTCAAGCTTACCCAAGACAAATTCATGCTTAGCAAATTCTTAAACGCGTCGCTCGGTTTCCAAGGAGAATAAGACAACTTAAACAGTTAAGGTTAAAATGCATATTGTGCGCCGCAAAATAATGTTGCATCGCACAAAATCCGGTGCTATAGGATCGGGCAGTTAAAACCAGGAAAACACCAGGGAGAAGCCGAAAATGAACAATCCTCCATTCGAAGTTCCCAATGAATTGCGTGATTTCGCCGAGCGTAGCGTGGATCAGGCCCGTAAGGCGTTCGAGGGCTTTGTTTCTGTTGCCCAAAAAACGGCCGGCGCGGTCGATACGGCGAATTCGACCGCCCAAACCAGTGTGAAATCAATGAGCGCCCAAGTCTTGGGGTATACCGAGAAAAATCTCAACGCCGCTTTCGACCTTGCGCACAAGCTAGTGCAGGCAAAAGACCCGCAGGAAGCTTTTGCGTTGCAAAGCGAGTATCTCAAGTCGCAGCTCTCGGCGTTGCAGGAGCAGGCCAAGGAGCTTGGCGCGACCGTTCAGAAGAGCGCCACTTCCGGCACGAATCAGGGCTGAGACCTAGCCGTTCCGTTTTATAAAGCCAGGGATGTTTGTGCATGGCCGGCGCCTCGAAGAAGTCTGCTCGTGTGGCGGCTGCGGCGTCTGCCGCCGCCTTCGAACATGCTCCGGTAGGCGCAACGTTCGAGCAGGCTCCTGTGGCAAATATGATGGAGACCACGTCCATCGCTGCGGTTGCTGCAGCGGCGCCGGTCTTGGAACCCGCTAAGTCTTTAGAAATTTTAACAAAGGAAGAGGATGTTATGGATACCCAAGTGGAAGTCACCAACGTGATCGACCATCAAATAGGCCAGGCCAACGAAATAGCATCGAAGATGCTGGAGGCGCCTAAAGCCTCGATGAACGCCATGCAGGAAAAGATGCGCTCCATGGTGGAGAAGAGCATTGCCGAGACCCGCGCCAACTACACCAAGGCCAAGAGCGCCGCTGACGAGACGACCTCAGCGATCGAGGCGAGCCTCGATGCGGCCAAGACGGGGGCCATGACCCTGCACGCCAAGGCGATTGACGCGATGAAGGCTCACGCCGAGGCCAATTTCGAGTTTTTCAAGTCGATCGCCACCGTCAAGTCGATGGCGGATTTCGTCTCGCTGCACACCGAATTCGCCCGCAAGCAAGTCGAGGCAATGACGGCGCAGAGCAAAGACATGAGCGCCCTTGCCGGTAAGGTGGCTACCGACACGGCAAGCCCGATCCAGGCGCAAGTGGCCAAGACATTCAAGATCGCGGTCTGAGACGGCTTGACGTTACAACGTTAAGCGCATTGTAGAATGAGCTTTGCCAGCGTCGTCCCTCGGGGCGGCGCTTTTTTTATGGCGGCTGCAATTCGCTAAGCGTGCAGAGAATGAACGCTGGATGATACGCCAGCGCTAGCGTGGCCTACTGCAACGCCGCGTCGAGTGCGTCATGCTTGCGTGGCCGCGATTCGCCCGGCAGTGAAGCAACCCGCACCGGGATTTCCACCGAGGCCGCACGGCGCGGCGGGAGCGGCACGTCCGAGGGGATTGGCGTTTCCGGCTCGAAAACCTGTACGGCGGGCGGCGTGTCGGCGGCGGCGCCCGAATGAAACAAGTTCTTCATCAACGACTTGCCGCTGTCGGCCACGCCGTCAACCAATCCGGCTGAAACCGCAGGTGCGCTCACGACAGGCGCGGGCGTCGCCGCAGCAACCGCCGTTGTCCCGCTTGCGGCGGCGACGACTGTGCCGCTCGTATCGGCAGGCGCTGGCTTAGCGCCCTTCGCATGCACCGGCGTCTTCAAGGTTTGCGCCGCCGCGACTTCGACCAAAGCCGGCAGAGGCTTGCCGGAATTATCGAGTACGATCTCACGCGGCGCGCTTGCCAGCGCGTCGGGCCGGCTCACATCGAATTTGCCGGCGAAGATCGGGTTCTGTCCACCGTCCTCGTAGACAAGACGGATCGGTTTGACGCCCTTGGCGACCAACTCGGCGACCGCCGCATCGTCCTTGCTCGCTCGCTCCGCGACAGCCGCTTCAGCGGCATCGTCGCGATGCAACGCCGGACACACGCCTATTGCCGAGACATCGCCCGACGCATGCGCGCCAAACACATAGTGCTTGTTGCATACCAGCACCGGCACTTCCGCTTTCGTCACTTCAAAATGGTCGGCGCCATTCTTCAGTTCTTTCCAAAATGCAATATTCGCATCGAGCCTGTGCTTGACGAGGTTTTCGGCCGTCATCCGGAACGGGTACGACTGCATCTGGATTTCGCGCTGGCCTGAGTTGAAGGCCTCGCGGGCAATCGCGTAGATTTCGGCGATTTGTAGATCGGTCATGGAATAGCAACCCGCCGAAGAGCAGATGCCGTGCACCATAATGCTCCCGCCGTCCCGATCCCACGCGCGATCATACGCGTTGGGATAGCCGACATTGAATGAGAGATAATAGCTCGAGTTGGGGTTCATCTGGCCAGGCGAGATCGTGTAGAAGCCCTCGGGCACTTGGCGGTCGCCCTCGCGCTTCTTGGGACCCAATTGGCCGGACCAGCGACACATGGGGAAGGTCTTCAACAGCGCGTATTGGCCGTCCGAGTTCAGCTTCCAGACTTCGAACTCGGATTCCTTCTTATAGGTTCGGATCAGCACGGGCGCCTGGGCTGTCGTCCCGATCTTGTCCATGAGGGCCAAAGTCTTCTGCGGAATCGGCGTCAGCGAACGTCCGCTCGCCGAGTCCAACTGATCCTCGCATCCCGCCAGCAAAGCCGCCGCGGCGATTGCGAACCCCGCCGCCAGAACCTTCGAACGCCAAGTTCGAGCTGTCATAATCTACGCCCTCTGGCCGTCCACCTAGCGCGAAATCGCCGGAAAGTCCATTAGCGCAGCCGGCCACTACGCCGTCTTTGTTCCAACCTTAACGCTGATTATTATCTACGAAGCCCGCGGTTTCGAATCTGTTAACAGCGATCGTTCGCTCACAGCTTTCGACCGATCGCTAGAAACTTGGCTGCGCGCGCGTCGCGCAACTCCTCTCGCGACATGTTGCTCATCGACTGGAGCGCCGCGGCGATCGCCTTGCCGGCCGCCTCGATCGCCACGTCGGGGTCACGATGCGCTCCGCCCACGGGTTCCGGAATGATACCGTCGATGATGCCGAACCTCATGAGATCGGAGGCTGTGATCTTCATGTTGGTCGCCGCATCCTGAGCGCGGGCGGAATCGCGCCAGAGGATCGAAGCGGCGGCTTCTGGCGAGGCGACGGTATAGATCGCGTGCTCCAGCATCAGGACCTTGCTGCTGGCCGCCAACGCGAGCGCGCCGCCCGAGCCTCCCTCGCCAACGATCACCGCGATGCTGGGCGAACCCAACGACAGCCCGGCGTCGGTCGCTCGTGCGATCGCCTCGGCCTGACCTCGCTCTTCCGCGTCGATGCCGGGCCACGCGCCGGCGGTGTCCACCAGCGAGATCAGCGGCAGTCCGAACCTGTCGGCAAGTTCCATCAGGCGCGCGGCTTTACGGTAGCCCTCCGGGCGCGCCATACCGAAATTATGCGCGAGCCGACCAGCCGTGTCGTCGCCCTTCTCGTGGCCGATGACGCAGACCGGCGCCCCGCCAAAACGGCCCAGCCCGCCAACGATCGCAGCGTCCTCACCAAATTTGCGATCGCCGGCGAGCGGCGTGAAATCCTCGATCAAGGCTTTCACGTAATGGGCGAAATGCGGCCGGCCCTGCGCGCGGGCGACCAGAGTCTTTTGCCATGGGGTCAACGCGGCGTAGAGATCGACCAGCATCTTGGCCGATTTCGCCTCCAGTTTGGCTATCTCTTCGGCGATCGCCGCCGACTCGCCCTTAGCCGCCAGCGCCTTTAGATCGTCGATACGCGCGTCGACGTCGGCCACCGGTTGTTCGAAACTCAGGTAAGATCGCATGTCATCCGGAGTAGCCTTGGAAAAGCGCGGGAAACTGGCGGCAAGAGGCGGCGAAGTCAAGCGCATGCGCGCCTCGGCGCCTGGGAACGGCTTGTGTTACAGGCGCCGTAAGCCAATGCAATAAAGCGCCGCATCACAGCGGCTACGACTAAATTCACCCGTGCTGGGTATTGCGGGAAATTGCTACCGCGTCTTGTTGCTGCCGCCGGTCGCTACGCTTTCGTCGATATAAAACTGCGCCGGGTCCGGCTTGCTGACGAGATCGATGTCGAACAAAGTCACCACGGTCTGAAAACCCTGCGGATCCAGCACCGTCCATTGCTTGAGCGCAAAAGTCTGGGGATCGAACACCAGCGCGATTTCCGACTTGCCGCCGAACGTCGCCTTGTCTTCAATCTCGACGGTCGCCGCTTTGGCGGTCAGCGCTACGCGCTTGACCGTCGTATCCTTAGTGAGATCGATGTGATCGTTGAGCAGGAATTTCAGCGGCGTCTGGCCGATCAGGTAGAGATCTTGCGTACCCAGCTTCTGGTCGCGAATCGCCACCGAGCGTCCATTCGCAATAATTTCAAGCTTATGCGGCGGGTTGAAGCGGAACAGCATCTTGCCCGGCCGCGATACCGCAAGGACGCCTTCCGCGCGGGTCCCGTCTGGACCGATCTGCACAAAGTCGGCGCTCATGACCCTGGCCTCTTCGAGCGACGCATTGGCCTTGGCGACCACCTCATCGTCAGTGAGCTTGGGAGTCTCGACCTTGGCTTCCTTCGCCGCAGCAGCGGTCTTGTCGGGGGGCGCCAGATCGAGCGGCTGCTCGACAGCGAGCGCGCTGGAAGCAAGCCCCAGGCTCCCGGCGATCGCTGCGATCGCCAACGCGGAACGCCCAAAATTCTTTGGCAAAAACGGCATCGAAGTCTTTCGCTCCTGGCGGCGCCCGCCAACGAGAATCAGCGGCAGCCGCCTCTGACTAAGCCCGCATTTAGGCGCAGTGTGAAGCCGATCCCTGCCAGCGTCTTACGCTCAATTTGTGGCGACGCGGCGCAAATTCAGGCCGCGCGCCGCTTTCCGCCTCGCCGCGGCGCGGCGGCGGTCTTCTCCTCGAACAATTCGGCTAGTTTCTCCGTCATCGCGCCGCCGAGTTCCTCGGCGTCGACGATCGTCACCGCGCGCTTGTAATAGCGCGTGACATCATGGCCGATGCCGATTGCGATCAGTTCGACCGGGGAGCGGTTCTCGATTTCGTCGATGACGTAGCGCAAATGGCGTTCAAGGTAATTTCCGGAATTCACCGATAGCGTGGAATCGTCCACCGGCGCGCCGTCGGAAATCATCATGAGGATCTTGCGCTGTTCGGATCGTCCTAATAGCCGCTGGTGCGCCCAGTCGAGCGCCTCCCCGTCGATGTTCTCCTTGAGCAATCCCTCTCGCATCATCAACCCGAGGTTCTTGCGCGCGCGGCGCCAGGGAGCGTCGGCGGATTTGTAGACGAGATGGCGCAGATCGTTGAGCCGGCCGGGATTGGGCGGCTTGCCCGCCTGCAGCCAAGCCTCGCGAGACTGGCCGCCTTTCCAGGCGCGAGTGGTGAAGCCTAGAATTTCGACCTTCACGCCGCAGCGCTCCAGCGTGCGGGCGAGAATATCGGCGCAAGTCGCCGCAACCGTGATCGGCCGGCCGCGCATCGAGCCCGAATTGTCGAGCAGCAGCGTAACGACCGTGTCGCGGAAATCAGTGTCCTTCTCGCGCTTGAACGACAAGGGCTGCTGCGCATCGATGATGATGCGCGTCAGTCGCGCTGGGTCCAGAATGCCTTCCTCCAGGTCGAACTCCCAGGAACGGTTCTGCTGCGCCATTAGCCGGCGTTGCAGCCGATTGGCGAGCCGGGAGACGACGCTGGAGAGGCTCTGCAACTGCTTGTCCAGATAGTCGCGCAGGCGCTGCAACTCCTCGGGCTCGCAAAGGTCTTCGGCGTTGACGACCTCGTCGAATTTGTTCGAATAGGCCTTGTAGTCGGGCGAGCGCCGCTCGGGCGGACCCGACGGCGCGGGACGGTTTTCCGAGGCTTCCTCCGATTCGCCTGCGTCCGATTCGTCGGGATACTCGGCCGACGGGGCGTCCGCGGCCTCCATCGCGCCTTCCTCGAGTTCGTCGGCGCTTTCCTGCATTGTCTCCATTTCCATGGA
>JAYTRP010000667.1:0-9224 GCA_043746145.1 Hyphomicrobiales bacterium
CTTCGACCCGTCGACACCCTATAAGCCCATTTCGAGGCTCGTATATTCGGCGCGAAGTCGAACGCGGCACTCGTATTCCTCAAGGGGGAAGAGATACACATCATGAAAATTGCCACTCTCGCCTCGATCTTGGCGCTCGGTCTATTTGTCTCGGGCGCGGCCTATGCCACGGACGCCGCTGCGCCTGCCGCCACCCCTACGCCCGCAGCAACCGGCGCGATGATGGCCAAACCCGATATGACCGCCAAGAAAGAGAAGTCGACGGAATGCTCGAAGGAGGCCGACGCCAAAGGCCTGCACGGTAAAGATCGCAAGAAGTTCCGCTCCGATTGCAAGAAGGGCAAGTAAGCAACTTTCGACATTCGGACATAGTGGCCGGCGCTCGCCGGCCACTTTCCATTGAGGGGGCTCCATGAGCGCTTCGCCGGACGCAGACGAACGCCTCGACGTCTTCGCAACTCCGCGCGACTGGTTCCGTTACGCCGTTAGCCGCTTTCAGGCTGCCGGCCTGACGTTCGGCCACGGCTCGTCGAATGCGGTGGATGAGGCCGCTTATCTGATACTTGAAGGGTTACGCCTGCCGATCGACGAGTTCGATCCGTTCGCCGACGCCAAGCTTCTTTCAAACGAGCGCCGCCGCCTCGCCGAGTTGATCGACGCCCGGGTCGCAACGCGAAAACCCGCCGCCTATCTGCTGAATCGCGCTTATATCAAGGGTGTGCCCTTCTATGTCGACGAGCGCGTGATTGTTCCGCGCAGCTACATTGGCGAACTTCTGTTCAGCGAAATGGTTGGCGAAGGCGGCCTGATCGAGGAGCCCGAAGCGGTAGAAAGGGTGCTGGACCTCTGCACGGGCGGTGGTTCGCTCGCGATCCTCGCTGCGCGGGTATTTCCCCACGCTTTGATCGACGCGATCGACCTTTCCCCCGACGCGCTCGCCGTTGCGGCGCGCAACGTCGCCGAACATGGGCTCGAATCGAGAATCACTCTGCGGCAGGGCGATCTGTTCGCGCCGGTGGGCGAGGCGCGCTACGATCTGATCCTGACCAATCCGCCTTATGTCGAGACTTCGGTCGTTGCGGCTTTTCCCCCGGAATACGCGGCCGAGCCGGCCGTCGCGCATGCGGGCGGAGAGGACGGTCTCGACATCGTGCGGCGGATCCTCGCCGATGCGCAGGCGCATCTGACGCCCACGGGGGCGTTGGTTTGCGAAATCGGGCAGGGCCGTCAGCGGCTTGAAGCGGAATTTTCTGACCTGGCGCTCACCTGGCTCGACACGGAAGAAAGTCAGGGCGAGGTATTCTTCGTGCGAGCAGCGGATCTGCCCGTCGCGACGCGTCGGGGCACGCGGCCCTCGAGATAATCGTAGCCTGACGCCTACTCCGCCGCCTCACGCATGGTCGCTCGCATGGTCGATCGCATTTCGTCGATCGCCATCCGCTGGCCCGCGCGTTCGACGTGCCAGAACGTCCAGCCGTTGCAAGCGGGCAACCCTTGAACGAGCGCGCCGATCTTGTGGATCGAACCAACCGCAACCCCAGCCTTTAGCGTTCCGTCGGCCCGCACCAGCGCGCTGTGGCGACCCTTGACGTCGTGCAGCGTCTCGCCCGGCGTGATCAGCCCCGCCTCGATAACACTGGAGAAAGCCACGCGCGGCTCGCTGCGGTTGGTGCGCATCGGCTCCAACGTGTCAGCGGGTAACGGAACCACCGCGTCGATGCGCGCCTGCGCGGCCGCGATGTAATGGGGGTCGCGCTCCAGGCCGAGGTAGAAACGCCCGAGCCTACGCGCCACCGCCCCCGTGGTGCCCGAGCCAAAGAAGGGGTCGAGCACGAGGTCGCCGGGCTTAGAGGCCGCGAGCAAAACACGGCTCAGCAGCGCCTCGGGTTTTTGCGTCGGATGCGTCTTGCGTCCGTCTGCATCTTTTAGCCGTTCGGCTCCGGTGCAAAGCGGCAAGAACCAGTCGGAACGGGCTTGGCTATCCTCGTTGCCGGCTTTCAGCGCCTCATAATTGAAAGTGTAGCCTTTCGCGTCGGCCGATCTCGTCGCCCAAATCATCGTCTCGTGCGCATTGGTGAAGCGGCGGCCACGAAAGTTCGGCATCGGATTGACCTTGCGCCAGACGATATCATTGAGGATCCAGAATCCGAGATCCTGCAGGATCGAGCCAACACGAAAAATATTATGGTAAGAGCCGATCACGACAATTGTTGCGTCGCGCTTCATCACGCGCCGCGCGGCGGAGAGCCATGCGCGGGTGAATCGGTCATAACTCGCGAAATCGGCGAACTTGTCCCAATCGTCGTCCACCGCGTCGACCAAGCTCTGGTCGGGCCGCGACAGGGCGTTCTCGAGTTGCAGGTTGTAGGGCGGATCGGCGAAGATCAGATCGACGCAAGCTTCTGGGAGTTTAAGAAGCGTCTCGATGCAGTCGCCCTGAAGGATGGCGTCGCGCGGCGCGACCCCCATAGTGAGGGGGCGTCCGGCCTCGGCGTTCCCAGTACGCAATACCTGAAGCTGGGCGGGGAGGCGGGACGCACCGACACTGGAAGAACGCATTGTACGCTTTACTCGACACTTACGCTCGACACATACGCACCGAAGAGGTCATCCCCGGCGCTCTTGGTTATGAAGCGGCAAGGTAAAGGTCAGGTTAGCTCCGGGCTGTCGTCGGCGTCCCATTTTTGAACGCTAACGCAGACTTCGAATTGCGTGTGAAATCAACTAATTCTCAAGGTTTGTGTAGGTGACGCAATATTCAGCGCGAAGCCGTTATATTCAGTGTCGCCCCACGCCGTGTTCTTCGCAAAGCAAAGCCTTGCAGCGCGCCCGCCTAGCGTAATCTAGGCTCCCCCAGGCGCGCTCCACTGAAACGATTTTCGGTGCAACGGCGTCGGCCCATGCTCTTGCAGCGCCCGGCGATGTGCAAGCGTGGCGTAGCCGCAATGGCTGGAGAAGCCGAAATGCGGAAAGTGCAGGTCGAGCCGCGCCATCAGCCGGTCGCGCGCAACTTTAGCGACGATCGAAGCGGCGGCGATCGAAAGGCAGAGGCCGTCGCCGCCAATCACCGAGCGGCCGGGGCAGGGCAAGCCTTCGGGCACATCGCGGCCATCGATCAGCGCAAAATCCGCTGGGACCGCCAACGCTCGCACCGCGCGCGCCATCGCGCGCAGCGTAGCGCCTCGGATGTTGTAGAGGTCGATCTCCTCGGCGCTGGCGAATGCGATCGCGACCGCGTGCGCCTTGGCCAGAATGATCGCGCTCAGCGCCTCCCGCCGAGCGGCGGATAGAACCTTGGAATCATTGATCCCCTCGGGCAGATCCGCGGGATTGAGGATAACGGCGGCGACCCCGACCGGCCCGGCGAGCGGGCCTCGACCCACCTCGTCGACGCCGACGACTGCGCGGGCGCCGAGCCTCCACCGCTCCCGCTCAAACTCGAAATGCGGGCCAGCCATTGTTAGCCCAGCGGGCCCGCGCGCAGGCGCTCGATGTCGAAGGCGAGTACGTCGCGCAACAGATCGATGAACGCTTTCGCCGCATGGTCGGCGGTGGCCTCGCCCTTTTGCGCCGTCGCTTTCGAAGCATCGCCGACCGTGCCTGCGGGGTGTAGGTCGCTCGACATCCAGCCAAAGCCGATCGGCTGCGTCACCCGCAATTGCTTGTTGTCGCGCTCGATGCCGACCGCTGTGCTGACGAAATTCTCTGCATGCTCCATTTTCACCGTGTCGGGCCGGAACGCCAGCATCAGCGAAGTCTCGGAATCGCCACCGTGGATACCGTGCGCGCGCTCCTCGGGCGGGTACATTCCCTCGGGCATGCCGAGTCGATGCCAAGCCGCGTGCACCGCCAACATGCGCTTCTTTACCCGGAGTTCCCGCGCAACAATGTCGATCACCGGAACGTTGCCGCCGTGCGAATTGATGAAAATCAGCTTGCGGCAACCGGCGCGCGCCACGCTTTCACCAATCTCGAACCAAGCGCGGATGACCGTCTCGTAAGAAAAGGTCAGCGTGCCTGGATATTCCAGATGTTCGTTCGACTTGCCGATCGTCTGCAGCGGCAGGAACAACACCGGCATGTTGGCTGGCACTAGGGCCGCCGCCCGCTTGAGATGGCCTTCGTTGATGAACGTGTCCACGCCCACCGGAAGGTGCGGCCCATGCTGCTCGATCGCCGCCGTCGGCAACACCGCAACGACCTTGCTCATGTCCGTAGCGGCGAAATCCCGCCAGCTCATTTCCGCCCAGAATTTCGTCGGCAGCATTTCTATCTCCTAGAGGGCGAAACGTTTGCGTAAAATTCCCCCACGCCGAAGAACCCCATCCTCCCACGTGGGGGAGGGCAGGGGTGGGGGGGCGTCGCCGTGATCGTCTGGCTCAAGGCGCCCTACGAGATAGCCCGGTCACCTTGCCGCGACCAACCCTAACCCTAAACTGTCGCGTTCGATCGTGCGGCGATAGCCTCGATTTCGACCTTGAACTGCGGCCGCGCAAAGCCTTGCACGATCATCAGCGTCGAGGCGGGCGGTGGGCTGCCCACGAATTCATCGCGCACTTTCATATAGCCGCTCAAATAATCGGCCGACGAGACATAGGCGTTGATTCGGACCAGATCGGCTAACGTCATGCCCGCCTCGCCCAGAATGGCGATGATCGCGCGAAAGCACAAATGCGTCTGCGCTTCGACGGTCTCGGGGATCGCGCCATCGCGGCCAATGCCCAGTTGACCCGAGCAGAACACCATCCGCGTGTTCGGACCGATTTCGAGGCCGTGTGCGTAATTGGCGAAGGGCGGATGGATCGAACTGGGGTTCAGTCGGCGCATGGCGGAGTGTCCGTCGCTCAGCGGCTGTGAGGATGCTTCGGTTACCTCTTGTCAGTCGTCATGGCAACCGAGATGATAGGCGACAGGGCTGATGGCGCCTATTTTGCAACCAGCCTACCGGCAACGTCGCCAAGGAGTATCTTATGAAATATCTGGGCGTATGGCTCTCGGCGTCACTGGCGCTGACATCTTCCTCGGCCTTCGCCTTGGACAAGGTGCGATTTGGGACCAACTGGCTGGCCGAGGCCGAACACGGCGGCTATTACCAAGCCATTGCGGACGGCACCTTTGCTAAATACGGTCTTGACGTTGAAATCGTGCAGGGCGGGCCGCAGGCGGCGAATGGCATTCTGCTCGCATCCGGCAAGCTCGACTTTTACATGGGCTCGAGTCTGATCGAAGCGTTCGACGCCTTAAGCAATAATGTCTCGTTGGTCGTCGTCGCCGCGCACTTCCAGAAAGACCCGCAGATGCTGATGTCGCATCCCGGGGTTGGTCTCGACAAGCTGACCGATCTTGTGAATGCGCCCGCTTATGTCGCCAAGGGCGCCCCCTTTTACGATTGGCTTATGTCGGCTTATGGCTTCAAGGAGGAGAACGTCCGGCCCTACACGTTCAATCCGCAGCCGTTCATCGCCGACAAACACTCGGTCCAGCAGGGCTACATTACCTCGGAGCCTTACGCGATCGAGAAGGAAGGCCACTTCAAGCCCAACATGTTCCTGTTCGCGGACAACGGTTTTTCCAGCTACGCCACCACGCTGGAGACGCGACCGGACGTCGTCGCCAAGAAGCCGGACCTGGTGCAACGCTTCGTCGACGCCTCGACGATCGGCTGGTACCACTACCTCTATGGCGACAACAAGAAAGCCAACGAGCTGATCAAGAAAGACAATCCGGAAATGACCGACGATCAGATCGCGTTTTCGATTGATAAGATGAAAGAGTATGGTCTCGTCGATAGCGGCGACACGCTGACTATGGGCATTGGCGCCATGACGGACGATCGCATGAAGGACTTCTACGACAAGATGGTCAAAGCCGGAGTCGAGAAGCCGGACCTCGAATATAAGAAAGTCTACACCTTGCAGTTCGTCGACAAGAAGGTCGGCCTGGATCAGAAGCCGAAGTGAACCGAGCCGTGGTCGATTTCACTCATTCCCTGGCGAGCCCGACCCCGGCGTTCGCGACCACGGCATCCCCCAGGCTCGCGCGCCTGGAAGGCGTGGGCAAGACCTTCGGCAACGGCACCGTCGCCCTCGCGGGCGTCGATCTCGAGGTTCGGCGCGGCGAGTTTCTCTCGCTGCTCGGGCCATCGGGCTGTGGCAAGTCGACGATTTTGCGGCTGCTCTCCGACCTGACCGGACCGTCGATTGGCTTTATTAACTGGGCGGAAAAGGAGCACGAACTCGGTTTCGTGTTCCAGGAGCCGACCCTGATGCCGTGGGCGACCGTATTCGACAACGTGTGGCTGCCGCTTCGACTCAAGGGAATTTCCCGCAACGCGGCGCGCTCCAGCATCGAGGACGTGCTGGCCAAGGTCGGACTATCCGGCTTCGCGAAATCCTACCCTCGCGAGTTGTCGGGCGGCATGAAGATGCGCGTTTCGGTCGCACGCGCGCTAGTGACACGGCCAGCCCTTCTGCTGATGGACGAGCCCTTCGCGGCGCTCGACGAGATTACGCGCCTAAAGCTCAACGACGATCTGTTGCGGTTGCGCTCGACAATGGGCGCGACGATCGTTTTCGTGACCCACTCGGTATACGAGAGCGTCTACCTCTCGACGCGGGTTACGGTGATGGCGCCACGGCCTGGCCGCATCGTGGCGGACATCGAGGTCGAAGCGAGCGGACCGCGCGACGAGGATTTCCGGCTCGGGCCTTATTACGCCGAGCTTTGCCGGACCACCTCCGCGGCGCTTCAGCACGCGATGGGCGACCCGCCATGAGACGCAAAACACGGGAAGCGTGGAAACGCAAGACGGGGGCAGCGTGAGCCGGGAATCATTCGAGGACTATCTCTTTCCCGCGCTGCTGTTCGCCATGGCGATCGGGGCTTGGGAAGCGATCGTGCGCTTCAATCATATTCCCTCGTACATGCTGCCCGCGCCCAGTCAGATCATTACGACCCTGGTCACCGATTGGAGCGTGCTGTTCAAATCGCTGGTCGTCACGGTGTCCATCACGTTCGAAGCGCTGTTCGCAGCCATTGTCGGGGGCGTTACGCTAGCTTTGGGATTTCGGCTCTGGCGCCCGCTCGAGCGGGCGTTTTTCCCATTTGCCGTGGTGATGCAAGTGACGCCGGTTATTTCAATCGCGCCGTTGCTTCTGGTTTATCTCTCGTCTAGCGCAGCCGTGCTCGTTTGCGCCTTCTTGGTCGCGTTCTTCCCGATCCTCTCCAATACTGCTCTTGGCCTCGCCTCGGCCGATCATAATCTGCTCGACCTGTTCGAACTCTACGGCGCGTCCCAGTGGCAACAATTGCGGCTGCTCCGGATGCCTTCGGCGCTACCGTACTTTTTGGGGGGCCTGAGAATCGGCGGCGGCTTGGCGCTGATCGGGGCGATCGTCGCGGAAATTGCCGCAGGCTCCGCCGGATCGGGCTCGGGCCTAGCCTATCGCATCATGGAGTCAGGCTACCGCCTGAACATTCCCCGCATGTTCGCGGCGCTTTTCCTGATTTCGATAACAGGAATTACGATCTTCCTGTTTTTCACCGGCGTATCCTACATTCTGCTTCACCGTTGGCACGACAGCGCCCGCACGCGCGAGCGCTAAGGCGTCACCGTTCCCATCGCTGCTGGCAAAGATCGTGCTCGGGATCGAGCGTGCGAATATCGGTGCGCGTCAGGCCGTGCGAAGCGAGCACGTTTTCGGGTGTGCGTCCCTCGCCCACCGCAGAGAGCACCGGCGTGCCATTGGGAACATGAACCTTGCCGGCGCGGCATAGATGAAACGCTGAATACCGGTCGAGAAACATGTCGTAGGCCGCCGTGCCGCCAAGCACCGCAACGACGCCATCCCTCACCTTGAGCTGCTCGCAAACGTAATCGAACGGGAACAAGGCGGGGTTCCACAACCACACATTGGGCTCATGCGGATCGACCGAAAAGCTGTCGACGCCGCGTGTCAGCAGCAGCCGCTTGCGTAAGCATGAATTGGGCTGTCCCTCGTGGCTCTTTCGGCCATGGACCAACAAGACGGCGTCGTCCAACGCCTTGTCCAAGAAGTCCTGATCAGCTTCGAATTTCAGCGTATTAGGCATCACGCAGTCGCAGTCGGCGATCATGCCGTTCGACGAAACGATTGCGTAGCCTTCGATTCGCAAGGCAGACATTTCCAGCGCTCCCGTATGATTTATAATACGAAGCAACCCGACGTTTGGTTCAAGTCCTGTCAGGCGCCGAGCAACTGGGTCCTTATCGTGAGCATCGCCCACGACGTATTAACGCTGCCTAACGCAGCGAGGTTCGGCGATCCTCACCCGTCGGCGCGGCGGATTAGATCCCCCCGACCGCGCGCAAGAACTCGCCGCGCGTGCGGGGATCGTCGCGAATGACGCCGAGCAGGCGGCTCGTGGTCAAAATCGAGCCGGGGTTGTTGACGCCGCGCAGCGTCATGCAGGAATGCTCCGCCTCGATCACGATGCCGACGCCAAACGGGTTCAACACGTCCTGGATCGTCTCGGCGATGTCGGAGGTCAGCTTCTCCTGAATCTGCAGCCGGCGCGCAAAGCCCTGCACGACGCGCGCGAGCTTGGAGATGCCGACCACGCGATCGCGCGGGAGATAGCCCACATGCGCCTTGCCGACGACCGGCAGCATGTGATGCTCGCAGAAACTCACCACGCGAATGTTGGAGAGCACGATCAATTCGTCGTAGCCGCCGGTCTCCTGAAATGTGCGTTCCAGATAGCTGCGGGGGTCGACCTCGTAGCCATCGAACAACTGTGCATAAGAGCGAGCGACGCGCTTTGGCGTGTCGAGGAGGCCTTCACGGTTGGGATCGTCACCCGCCCATTCGATGAGAACGCGGACGGCGGCCTCCGCGTCGGCCTGGGTTACGGACTTTTTCTTCTCGGCGCGTTCGTCCATGAAATTCTCTTCGCCATCGAAGCCCGCCCGGCGCGGCCAGTTGCTGACGACTACCATAGCTGCCGTCTAGGCGAAAGCTCGGGCCGCTCGGCGATATACTACTTGACAAACCCAACACAAAGCGTAGTTCCAAACTCGCCGAGCGAGTTTGCGATCATGGCCAGCGTCCTAAACGAGGCATACTTTCACGATGAAGCGGCGGCGTTCGTGCGCCTTGAAGCCATCGTGTGGCCGAATGGCCCAGTCTGCCCTCACTGTGGCAACGTCGGAAAGTTCTATGCCCTTGAGGGCGTCCGCACGAAGC
>JAYTRP010000668.1:0-9153 GCA_043746145.1 Hyphomicrobiales bacterium
GAGGCCGGCCTCAAAACCGGCATACACTATGGCCGCGTTTACACACGGGCGCCATGCCTCTTCTCGCATTTGCAACAGGCCGCTTCTCGCATTTGCGAGAGGTTGGCGTGACGAGAGCGTCATGGAAGTGAGATAAAGCCGCTGCGGTAAGGCTTGGCCGCGGCACTATTGGGGATGGCAATGCAGCAACGAATCGCCAGGCGATGCGCCACGAGATCGCACAAGCTGCTTAAGTCGCGCGAGGCCCGAATGGTCCCGGCGATCGCCCTGGCGCTCGCGTGTCACGTTGGCGCCGCCGCAGCCGATCCACTGGATGTGTTCGGCAGCCTGCCGCAAACGCCCAATCTGTTCGGCGACATGGGCGGCCTTCGCCCTGCGCTCGCCAAATTCGGCGGCACGCTGAGTCTGACCGAAACCAGCGAGGTCCTGGGCAATCTCACCGGCGGCGCACATCGCGGCGCGGATTACGATGGCTTGACGACGGCGACTTTCCAGCTCGACGCCAAGACCGCCTTTGGAATCGACGGGGGCCAGTTCAATGCCAGCTTGCTGCAAATTCACGGCCGCAATCTCAGCTACGACAATCTGAAAACCCTTCAATTCGCCAGCGGCATCGAGGCTGACCGTGCGACGCGGCTCTGGGAACTATGGTGGCGGCAGAATCTGGGCGACCACGGTGACGTGAAGTTTGGTCAGCAGAGCCTCGATAACGAGTTCATCAACAATCCCAGCGCCGGCTATTTCGTCAATTCGCTGTTTGGCTGGCCGGCCCTCACGGCGCTGGACCTGCCCGGCGGCGGCCCCGCCTATCCGCTGTCGGCGCTCGGCGCTCGCGTCAAATGGCAAGCCGGGCAGACCACATTGTTGGCGGGCGTGTTTAGCGGCGCTCCGTCGCCTAGCGGCGTGGGCGATCCGCAACTGAGCAATCGCTACGGCTTGAGCTTTCCGGTGAAAGGGGCGCTGTTCATCGCCGAAGCGCAATATGCCCCCGGTTCGGATAACACCGAGGTCTACAAAATCGGCGCGATATACGACACCGAGAGCTTCGCCGATCTTGGGTCTAATACGGTCGGGGTTCCGCTCGGCGATCCCGCCAACGACCAGACGGCGCAGATGCATCGCGGCGACTACGCTATCTATGCGGTCGCGGAAAAACAACTCTGGCGTGACGGCGATCGCAGCCTCAGCGCGTTCCTGCGCCCGTTGTTCGCCCCGCAGCAGGATCGCAATCTCGTCACGTTTGGTCTCGACGGAGGCCTGGCGGCGCATGGGCTCGTCGCCGGTCGGAAAGACGACATCGCGGGACTTGGTTTTGGCCTCGCGCATGTCAGCGCCGCCGCCGCACAATTCGCCGCCGATCGAACGCTTTACTCCGGCGCGGCTGCGCTTTCGAGCCGGCGCAATGAGATTGTCGTCGAGGCGAGCTACCAATTTCAGGCGACGCCCTGGCTGCAATGGCAGCCAGACCTGCAATATGTCCACAATCCTGGCGCGACGGTCGGCGATCCCAATCGGCCGGACGCCGTGGTGGGCGACGAATGGGTGGTCGGCTTGCGGGCGAACGTTACGTTCTGAGGTCACTAGCGTGGCGGCTTGGACGGGGCAGCCTCGCGCTGCCGCCGATGGGTGATCAATACGCCCGTCGCGGGTTTGACCGCCAATCAATTTGCCGGTTGCTTTGCTGATCGGCTGCGCGAGCGAACCCCGTCGCGTCAGCAGAGGCCGACGCCGATCAGCGGTGGATAACTTAACTATATGCGGCGGTCGGCGGCGCTCGCGCGGAACGAAAACTCGCGCGCGCGATTGAGTTAGCTGTTTCATGAGTACGTGTCATGCGTAGTGTAAAGCGTTCTGTGCGCCCCTCGGCGCGCGATGTGATTTCTGTGCTGGCGCCGCCGCCAGACTGGATCGAACCCGAACTTTGTAAGCTCGTGAAGAAAATCCCCGACGGCGAGGGGTGGGCGCACGAGATCAAATTTGATGGCTTTCGCATGCATGCCCGGGTGGTCGCTGGCGCCGTCGTGCTGCTGACGCGCAATGGGCTTGATTGGACCGGGAAATATCCGGAGATCGCCGCCGCGATCGCAGCGCTGAATTGCGACCAAGCATATCTCGACGGCGAACTCTGCGCGGTTTTGCCGGATGGGTCGACCTCGTTTTCAGCATTGCAATCTCATGCGGAAAAGCCGGCTCTGTTGGCCTATTTCGCGTTCGACCTGTTGCACCTCGACGGAGAGGATTTGTCTGGCTCGCCGCTGCTGGAGCGCAAGGCGCGGCTCGAGACGCTGCTGGCCGGCGCGCGCTCGACAATCCACTACAGCAGCCACATCATTGGCGACGGCCAGCGCTTGTTCGAGAAAGCCGGCGACCGCGGCCTGGAGGGCCTCGTCTCGAAGCAGATTAACGAGCCGTACAGGCCGGGAAACCGAGGCGTATGGGTCAAGACGAAGTTGCTCAACCGGCAGGAATTTGTCGTCGTTGGTTGGACCGACCCTGAGGGATCGCGCACATCGATCGGCTCGTTGCTGCTTGGTTATTACCGGGATGACGGCAGACTGATCTACGCCGGCCGCGCGGGCACGGGCATGTCGATTTCGGAATTGCGGGCGTTGCGGAAAAAGTTGGCTCCGCTCGCGGCGGACGCTATGCCGCTCGCGATCTCGCCGGCAAAAGCCTCGCATTTCAGCAAGCCGCTGCTGCCCATGCACACGCACTGGGTGCGGCCGGAGTTGGTGGCGCAAGTGAGTTACCTCACCTGGACCGCCGATGGCCTGCTGCGGCATGTGGTCTATGAAGGGCTGCGCGAGGATAAAGCGGCGAGCGAGGTCCGGCGCATGGGGTAGTCGCGCAAAAAGCCGCAGCTTGCAGGGCGCGCAACGCTGGGGTGAGCAACCCCGCTACATCGCCCCGGTAGGCCTGACGACCATCACTTCGATCGAGGCTTGCGTGATTTGCAGGTGCGGGTGACCTTCGAACGCCCTTGTCGCGGCCTCGTGCGACGCGGCCTCGACGTACGAGCAAAACAGGATCTCATTGTTGGTGTAGGAAACGCCGGCTGGGGTGATCCGCATGGTCTTTCCGCCGACTTCCGTGCTGATAATCATTTCAGCATGCTCGCTCATCCATTTTCCCCAATCAGCCCGCATCTTTGCCTCGGCGGGCTGTTTGATCGCCGGGTCGGTTTTTGCCCAACCCGCCAATACGGCCTCGGGCGCCCGAAACAAGACCAGAAACTTCTGCATGAGGATTTCGCCCATCGGGATGTCTCCATTTTAGAGAGAGGGAACTAGACAGAATGTACGCAGGTGAACGCCTTCAATTGGCAGCGATAGTCGGCGAAAGCGTCGTGGTAGGCCAGGGCTCCGCCCATGCGGGAATGCGCATAAGACGGTCAAGCCAATTGACGATGTTTGGAAACCCCTGGAGGGGCATTTCCGCCTCGCGCCAATCCGTCGCCATGGATGCAAGCTGGAAATCGGCGATGGTCAATCGGTCGCACGCGACATAGCGGCGATCCGTGAGATGCGCGTCCAACACCCTTGCGAACTTGATGAATTCCGGCGTTTTTGTCTTCAGTAAAGGCAGGTCGGGTTCGCCCATTCGGAACCCCGGTTTGACGATATGCTCGAAATAAAATGACCCCACGGCGGGCGACCAATGGCAATCGTTCCATGACAACCAGCGCAACACCTCAACCTGCTCGATGGGTGCTTTGGCTGGCCACATCTCCGATCCCGTTTTAATGCAGAGATAGGTCATGATCGCCGAAGACTCCCAGAGCGTCAGATCGCCATCAACCAAAGTCGGGGCTTTTGCGTTGGGGTTCATTCGTAGATAATCCGGAGTATTGAATTCGCCGTTCATCATGTCGACCTCGACAAATTCCGCTTCGAGGTCGAGGTGCTTAATAAGCGCCAGCACGCGTCTCGGCGCCTGTGATTTGATCCAATAAATTTTCATATTTCTTCCTCCCCACTTAGTATCGCTGCTTGTTAGAGCGCGGCGGGCGCAAACAACTCCGACAAGTACCGCCGCAAATGCGCGAGGCTCTCGCGCGCAACTTCGGGACCTTGCTTTGCCTTGGCAAAGATGAAAGCGCCCTGCAAAACCGATTGGATGAAATAGCCGACGCTCGCGGCGGTCCATTTCGCGTCAGGGGCGTAGCGAGACTTCGCCGCCGCGATATCCCTGGTTAGAATTTCAATGTGGGCTGACAGGCTCTTGTCGCACGCAGCGCGAATATCGGGATGCGTCGCATAGGTTTCCTGCACCAGCGTGCCGAGCAGGCAGGTGTAGTCCGGCAATTCTCCCCGCAAGAGTTCGGCGCGGAAATCGATGTAGCCGAGCAGGCGCTCGAGCGGGTCCGCCGATTGGTGATACGGCGCAGTGGCGAAGAAGCCTTCGGTCGTGTCGCCCCAAAAGTCCGCGGCGGAAAGGGCGAGTTCGTCCTTGCTTTTGAAGTGGTGGAAAAAGCTGCCCTTGGTGACTCCCGCTGTGTGGCAGATGTCATCGACAGTGGTCGCCGCATAGCCTTTCGTGCGGATTACGATCAGCGCCGCTTCGAGCAGCTTGGTCTTCGATCCGTGTCGTGTCTGAACAGGCATGCCAAGAGTCATACCGACTAGTGGGTATGTTGACAAGGGTTATGTTTTATCGATCATGAAAAGTGCGTTTTCGAGCTCGACCTGCTCCCCGCCCTCGAACGCTCCAGTAAGTTGCAGAAAAGAACAGCCAACGCCCTGAAATCCCTCCAGCACGAACTGTTTTGGCGCGTTTGCGCTTGCCCATGACGCGCAACCCCACTACATCAGCCGCGCGGCGAGTTTTGGCTTTCCGTAAAACGTGCTGACCGCCGGCCCCGCGCCGGCCCGCCTTTGATGAGGCGGTGCGAGTTCCTTTTTTCGAACTCGATCCGGCGAGATGCGCGCCCGCAACACGAACCCATCCGCCGGCGCCGCCCCTAGTCCGGGCATCCAGGAGAACCAATGGTCGCCACCAATACGCTCACGCCCACGCGTGAGGATTTCACTGCATTGCTCGATGAGACCTACGGCGAGAACGAGACGTTCGAAGGGTCCGTAGTCAAGGGTCGCGTCGTCGCGATCGAAAAGGATATGGCGCTGATCGACATCGGTCTAAAGACCGAAGGTCGGGTCGCACTGAAGGAATTCACCAACCATGGCCGCGATCCCGCGCCCGGCGTTGGCGACGAAGTCGAAGTTTATCTCGAGCGGATCGAGAATGCGCTCGGCGAGGCCGTCATCTCGCGCGACAAGGCTCGCCGCGAGGAGAGCTGGGTCAAGCTCGAACAGGCGTTCGAAAAGGGCGAGAAGGTCGACGGCGTGATCTTCAACCAAGTGAAGGGCGGCTTCACCGTCGATCTCGACGGCGCCGTGGCGTTCCTGCCGCGCAGCCAAGTCGACATCCGCCCCGTGCGCGACGTAGCGCCGCTGATGAACGTGTCGCAGCCGTTCCAGATCCTCAAGATGGATCGCCGCCGCGGCAACATCGTCGTCTCGCGCCGCACCGTGCTCGAGGAAAGCCGAGCCGAGCAGCGCCACGAGATCGTCGCCAACCTCGCCGAGGGCCAGGTGATCGACGGCACCGTGAAGAACATCACCGATTACGGCGCGTTCGTCGATCTCGGCGGAATCGACGGCTTGCTGCACGTAACCGACATCGCTTGGCGCCGGGTCAATCACCCGACCGAGGTGCTGTCGATCGGCCAGCAGGTGAAGGTGCGGATCATCAAGATCAACCACGAGACGCACCGCATCTCGCTCGGCATGAAGCAGTTGCAGGACGATCCCTGGTCGAACATCGAGGCGCGCTACGCCGTCGGGCAGAAGCTCAAGGGCCGCGTCACCAACATCACCGACTACGGCGCGTTTGTCGAACTGGAGCCGGGCATCGAGGGACTTATCCACGTCTCCGAAATGTCCTGGACCAAGAAGAACGTCCATCCCGGCAAGATCATCGCGACCAGCCAGGAAGTCGAAGTCCAGGTTCTCGAGGTCGACAGCGGCAAGCGCCGCATCTCGCTCGGCCTCAAACAGACGCTGCAGAATCCCTGGGAAGCGTTTGCCGAGGCGCATCCCGTTGGTTCTGATGTCGAGGGCGAGGTCAAGAACAAGACCGAGTTCGGGCTGTTCATCGGACTCGATGCCGATGTCGACGGCATGGTTCACCTCTCCGACCTCGACTGGACGCGTCCAGGCGAGCAGGTGATGGACGAGTACAAGAAGGGCGACAAAGTCAGCGCCAGGGTGCTCGATGTCGACATCGAGAAAGAGCGCATCGCGCTCGGCGTCAAGCAACTCGCAAGCGATCCGTTCTCCCCGGCCGCCAAGAAGGTTGGCGAGGACGCGGGCGAAGGCGATATGCGCAAGGGCTCTGTCGTCACTTGCGAAGTGCTCGAAATCAAGGAAGGCGGCCTGGAGGTCAAGCTCTCGGGCACCGACCTTACCGCCTTCATCAAGCGCAACGAACTCGCACGCGATCGCGGCGACCAGCGTCCGGAACGTTGGTCCGTCGGAGAGAAGGTCGACGCGCGAATCACGCAGTTCGATCGTCGCGCCCGCAAGGTCGCGGTGTCGATCAAGGCGCTTGAAGTCGCCGAAGAGAAAGAAGCGATCGCTCAATACGGCTCCGCCGATTCGGGCGCGTCGCTTGGCGACATCCTCGGCGCGGCCCTCAAGGCTCGCGACAAGAAGTAAGCTCCGCCCGCTTAAGCGTCGTAAAATTGAGCGCCCGCCGGGACATTCCCGGCGGGCGCTTTCTTTTGGAGAACGTTTCGGTGGCGAAATAATCCGACGCGGCGTAGCGCGCCCGATCCGTCAGCGCGTTGTTGGATTGCCAGTGAGGTCGATCTCCATGCCGTCGAATGCGACTTCCCAACCGGCGGCCTCGGCAGCCCGACGCTCCGCGCTATCGCAGCGCAGCACGGGGTTAGAATTGTTGATGTGGATGTATAGGCGCCGGCCGACGTCTACATCGGCGAATGCCGCCATCGACCCCTGAGGCCCGTTCATCGCCATGTGACCCATGCGCCAAGCGGTCTTCTCGGACAGACCCAGCCGGATCATCTCGTCGTCCTCGAAAGTCGTGCCGTCAAAGAACACGATGTCCGCGCCCACTAGCCTTCGCCGAAGACGATCCGTCATGCGGGCGCAGGACGGCAGATAATAGAAGCGTCGCCCGGCCTCGACAATTTCTAATCCGACCGTGGTCTCGCCTTCGACGCCTAGTTCAAGCTCGCCGTGTTCTCCAGATTCCATATAAAGCGGGACCTTGCCGGGCGCGACGAACGGCGTGAGCGTAAAGCCAACGCTGGTGTCGACGACTTCCTCCAGGGCGACAGCCTTCCGCTGGACAACGCGCGGATCAAGCACGCCAAACACCCCGCCTGCGAGATGCGACAATGTCGCGGACGTCGCCCATAGCGTGAACGGCTGCATCTCGCGCATCGTCAGCAGGCCTGCAATATTGTCTACATCGCCGTTGGGCGCGAACACGCCCCAGATCGGCGAATGACGTGGCGCTTGCTTGGGATGGAGCGCTGGCGTCGCGAGAATCTGCTGGCGCAGATCGGGCGACGCACCGAGCAGAACCCAGTTCTCGCCGTCCGCGCTGACGGCGAGACTCGCCTGCGAGCGCCACGGCACGCGCGCATCGCGTGCCCAGGCGAGCCGGCAGTTCGGGCATAAGCAGTTCCATTGCGGCAGTCCACCGCCCGCTGCCGAACCCAGAACAATAAAACGCACGTTTGGACTCCGAACCATTCGATCGCTATGCGCGGGGCAGCGGGCGTCGCGCTGAGTTACGCTTTAGCCGTAGGGAGAGCCTATTCCGTGGCGCGCGCGATTTCGAAAGAGTTGGGGCAGGATTTTAGGCGCTCGCGCAGGTCCCCCACCAACCACCGGCCGGCCCGGCCCAGAGCGCGCCCGCGCTCCGAGACAACGTAGAGCCGAAAAACCGGCGCCGGCTCCTCGTCGAGGAAACGCAATCGTTTGAGGCGGCCGCTGGCGATGTAGGGCTCGACCATGTGCATAGGCATGTTGCACCAGCCAAATCCCGCGAGCAGAAATTCAAGCCGTGTCGTGAGATCCGCAAAACGCCAAAGATGCTGGCTGACGATGCCGCCGCGTAGCTGCTGCGCATAATTCGTACGCCCGGTGAGCACGAGTTGAATGTGCGATTCCAGCTCTTCGCGCGAAACCGGGCCTTGTATCGCTGAAAGCGGATGACGAGCGGCCACGACCGGCACGAGCGTGATCGTCGTCAGGAACTCGGCCGAAATATTCGGCGTGGCGCCGCCCGACAACGGATAGATAGCCATCCGCGCGGAACCGCTTTTCAGAGTCTCGTGGGCGCCGCCGAGTGGCTCGGTGAACACGGTTGCCGGCAGATGGGGAAATTCTTCTCGAAGAGCCTCCAGGCTCCTGATTAAAAGTGGGATCGGGAATACCGCATCGACAGCGAGCGTGAGTTCCGGCTCCAGATCGTCGGCAATGCTCTGCGCGCGCGCGCGCATGGCGCTTGCGCGTCCCAGGATCGCCCGGGCGTCCTCGAGGATCGCCGCACCCGCCTCGCTGAGCACGGGCCTTTTCTGAGAGCGATCGAACAAAGCGAGGCCTAGTGTCCGCTCCATCGATTGCACCGCTTGGCTGATGGCCGATTGCACGCGGCCCAACTTTCGCGCGGCTGCGGAAAAGCTGCCTGCTTCCGCAACAGTGACGAGAACGCGCATCTGGTCCAGCGTGAACGGCTCGATCATCCATCACCTCAAGCGATAGATGATAACAGAATTTTGTAAATTGCAATGATGGACATGCCGAGCCATCTTGGGTGCGACGCAAAAAAATATTGGGGTATTCATGTCCGAGCCGATTGACGACGCCGCCCTTCGCCAGATTTTTACAGAGGCGCGCACCCATAATGCCTATTTGGAGCGTCCCGTTCCGGACGAACTTCTGCAAAGGGCGGTCGATATCGCCAAAGTCGCTCCGACCAGCGCAAATCAATCGCCGCTGCGAATTATTTTCGTGAAGTCAAAAGAGGCCAAGGCGCGCCTCATGGCGGGGGTATATCCCGGCAACGCTGAAAAAACTCTAGCTGCGCCCGTGACGGCGATCGCGGCTTACGACACCCACT
>JAYTRP010000669.1:0-2932 GCA_043746145.1 Hyphomicrobiales bacterium
CGCTAACTTGTGCAGAAATCAATCCCGCGCAAGTCGTCACGGAAGCGGCAGGAATAACCGGCAGCTGCGACGGGGTCGCGACGGAACATGCAACCTCAGAAAGAGTCCGCGTCAATTTGCTCTCTGACATCCCGCTTCCAAACATCGCGAGATAAACCGAGCCTAGCACAATTACGGATTTTACAACGACGCCCATAGCGGCCGCTCCGTTCTAGCCAACTCTGCTTGGCTGCGGCCGATAGTAGGAGTTTCGCTTAAACTTGCTGTCGAAAATAAAACTCAAACCCCATCAACAAAATTAAGCAAAAATAAAGCGGTCAGCAATTGAATTTACTAAAAATAAACTATGTTTTTCTCCAGACAGCTACTCAGAGCGTATCGCGCAACTCTTCGAACTTTTGTCGCGTGACATTAAGGCGGGATTTAAGGGGTCAGGGCGATTGTCCGTCAGCGAATCTCATTTGCGCACGGAGTACGTGTCCGGTGTCTTTTCTTGAGAAGTCTCGGCGTGGCGAAGCTGCGGTTTTCCAGTTTGCGTCCGAAGCGGCAATCGATAGCTCGTCATTGGCTGGCGCGTCACTCTTGTTTCTCACAATCGCGCTGCTCGCCTGGACCGCGATGCCATTGAGCGGCGTTCTAAAATCAGAATGGGCAGCCGGCTTTATGCTTCTCGCCGCCTCAGCGAGTGCTTTGGCAATCTCGCACCGTCGTTTTGTTTCGCAACGCGCTGGAGACGAAGCCGATCACGAGCAAACAAGTTATCGGAACTTGGCTGCCTCCGTCGGCGGCATAGTGGCGAAGATCGGCGCCGACGGCCGGGTGCTTGAAGTTCAGGCCAACGAGGTCCTGGATTTCGGGCTTTCAGCAACAGATCTGCTTGGGCAGGGGTACTTTGAGCATGTCCATGTCGCGGACCGACCGTCCTTCTTGCGAGCGCTGAGTGAAGCGGCGCACGGCAAGGAAACGACGTCTACCGTCATCCGCCTGCGACGAAATGCGCCTTTCACTTTGCGCGATGAACCGCAAGCCCCAACATTTGCGCGAGCTGAAGTGCGGTTTCGTGCGCTTAGCGCAAGCCTACGCAATCAAACCGGTTACGACGTGCTTGCGGTTACTCGCAGTGTCACGGACCTCTACGAACTCGAAAACAATCTTGAATCCGCGCGCCGTGAAGCGCAACTGTCGATAACAATTAAAGATCGGCTGCTCGCGAACGTGAGCCATGAACTTCGTACGCCCCTGAACGCCATTTTAGGCTTCTCGGAGATCCTGGGCGACGAGGATCTTGCGCCGACGGAAGCGAATAAGCGGATCGAATACGCTCGAATTATCCATTCATCCGCCGACCACCTTTTATCGGTGGTGAATCAAGTTCTCGATATGTCAAAAATCGAGGCGGGAAAATTCGATCTTGTGCCTGAGTCATTCTACCTCGAGCCGCTAATTAAGGATTGCTGTGACATGCTCCGCCTCAAAGCGGAGAATGGACAAGTCCTAATGGTTCAGGCGTCGATGCTAGAACCTCTCGAACTGATTGCGGACAAACGAGCTTGCCGGCAGATTCTTCTAAACCTACTCTCCAACGCAGTGAAGTTTACGCTTCCGAATGGCTCGGTCGTCGTCGGCGCAAGGCGAGAAGGCGACGAGATCCACCTGCATGTCAGCGACACCGGCATTGGGATCGACCCTGATCACTTTCCCGGTCTTGGGAGTCCATTCTATCAAGTGCGTTCCAGCTATAATCGAAATTTTGAAGGCGCTGGGCTTGGCTTGTCGCTGGTGCGTGGGCTTGTCGGATTGCACGGAGGCTCAATATTGCTAGAAACTGAGTGTGGCGTCGGTACTCGCGTGACCGCGCGTTTTCCCATCGATTGCCGATCGAGCCGTTCCAACCTATCGAACACTACCAAGCTCGAAACAATCGACTCTATTCGGCATTCCAGCACGATGGTCCCCACTTCTCAGGCTTCCGATCGAGGAGAACGCAAGTTTGCCTAGGATGAAGGAACGTGGCGTTGGGCCTGCGGACACCGCCAGTGTTGCGAAAAGCGGCCGGCGTCGAAGCGATAGCCCGCTAAGGTTGGTGTGGATGCGCCTCCCCAGGCGCCCCGCAGCCTATGCGGGCGCAGTCCTGACCGCAGCGATCGCGGGCATCGTGCTCAATGCAATGGCGCTCCAGCCCGAGAGGCTTCCGGTCCCATTCTTTGCAACGGCCAAGCCGGCCGCGCTATCTCCGCTCATTGCACCATTGCTGCAGCACGAAGTCGCTGCAGATGCATCAATGGGGCCTCAACCGCCAGTACGGCCGCAGCCTTTGCTAAGTCCGGTAATTGTCGCCGCGCGCGAACCTGATCGAATTGGCGATCTTTTAAGGGCAAATTCAGCAAAAGACAGTCAGCGCGCTGTGTCGGCGACCCAGGCGGCTTTAGTAAAACTTGGATATGCGGTGAAAATCACGGGTGTCGCTAATCCAGAAACCCTGAGCGCCTTGCGCGAATTCGAGAAGACGCGAAACCTTCCCGCATCGATAGATTTAACGCCGCGAATCGCGAAGATTGTGCTCGCCGCGGCGAGTGAGCACGGGAGCCGCTGACACGTTTCGGCTTCGCTCCGACATTTGGGTGGCGGCGTATATACGCCGCAACCATGCGGATGGTGGTTACGCTGCTCTTCGTAAGCGAGGAGCAGCCGAAGCCGGCGCCGTATTTGTCCTTGTGGACCGGCTGGACGGTCGTTGCGCCTTGTATGCGCCGGGCCCAGCCGACGAAACAACGGGAGAGCGCCGCTGGGTTCGGGCTCATTCTCTGGAATTCGTTAGCGCCGCTGATATCGAGACCCGTATCAGCCGCGAAATGGGAATTGATCCTGACATATGGATTGTTGAGATCGAGCGACGCGATGGAGATCCCAAACTGGATCTCGTGGAGCTTTC
>JAYTRP010000670.1:0-2930 GCA_043746145.1 Hyphomicrobiales bacterium
GTGTAATCACGGATATCGCCTTATACCAAGTAAAAAGCGCCACGAATTCTGCAGCATACTCTTGTCCGATAATAGGCGATTATCGGTCACATGGTACGCTGAGCAGCGTGGACCTGATTTCTGAGGCGCCGGCGCCGGCGCCGTCGCTCGCCCTCGCCGAGCTCGCCGAAGATGCCAAGCGCTTCGCCCGGTCGGCGAAGGCCCGCGCCACGATCGACGCCTATGCCAGCGACGTCGCCGACTTCGAGCGCTTTTGCGCACTCCATGGGTTTGTGTCGTTGCCGGCCGAGCCGCAGACCGTGGGGCGGTACGTCTCCGCCCTCGCGACGACTGGCCCGGCGATCCCGCGCCTCCGCCTCGGCGAAGACGGCGTGTCAGAAATCGATGCGCGGCCGGCGGCGGTCTCGACGATCCGCCGGCGCCTCGTTGCCATCGCGCAACGCCATCGGCTCCTTGGCCACGCATCGCCGACCGAGAACGCAATCGTCCGCGAAATTATGGATGGGATTGCGCGCGAGCTCGGCACCGCGCGCAAGAAGAAGACGGCCCTCACGTTTGACCTGCTTGAGTCGGTCCTGCGCTACGCCGGCCCAGATCTGATGGGACTACGCGATCGCGCGCTTATGCTCGTCGCGTTTTCGGGAGCGTTTCGGCGTTCCGAGCTCGCTGCGCTGACTGTCGACGACGTGCGCTTCGAAGCGCGCGGCGCAGCGGTCACCCTGCGTCGCTCGAAAACGGATCAGGAGGCCGCGGGGCGGGTGGTCGCGCTACCGCGACTTGGGCGATCGGCATGCTGTCCAGTTACCGCCCTGGAGACGTGGTTCTCGCAGGCCGGGATCTCGGACGGCCCGGTCTTTCGGACGTTTTCGATGCATGGCGATCTTACGAGCAATGCTATCGGGGGCCGGGACGTCGCGCGGATTGTGCAAAGGCTTGTGGCGGCGGCTCGGCTCGACGGCGATTTTGCGGCACATAGCTTGCGCGCGGGCTTCGTTACGAGCGCCGCGAGAAAAAAGGTCCCGGAGATCGATATCGCGCGTGTGACGGGGCATCGATCATTTGAGGTACTGAGAGGGTATGTCCGCGACGCAACACTCTTCGTGGATGATTCGCCTTTGGCGGCGATTATTGGCCGAGGGCGATAGCAGTCGTGTGAACGGCAGTTTCGATTATGACCGAATTTGCTAGGAGCCACTTTCTAAACCAAAGACAAACGCGCCTCGAATACTATTGAAATGTCACGCACGTTCTTCGCCATGAATTTTCGTAAAGTCATGCAACCCTTCGCGAACGTTCCATTAATATTGATGAACGCGTTTCCCGCTTGCGCCTTTTAGCACGCGCCCAAACGGCATTGCGAACCGATGAGGTCATATCCATCAAATCTTTTGGCAAAGCGAGTCGACAGTGGCCAGATCTTGAGGCGCGTCTTATAAAGACGTAACATTCTGTATTGAAAAAAACTAATGAATCAAAAGCTCAAAGGGCAAGCGGTACGACGATCGATCTCCAAACCAGGCCCATCCAACCATAACCATTTTATAAATCGTTATCAGTTTGAAGCTCCTCCAGTCGTTCAATGGACTGTAGAGTATGACGCACTTTGTCTAGGAGAATAATCGCGTGGCGAACCTTCTCGGAAGTTCTATCGCCGGCGGTCAAAGCCAGAGAAATACCTCCGCTATTTGGAAGGCCACTTTCAAAAGCCACAGTATCGAGCGAGAGGCCGATGATAGCCGAAATGCGTGCAACCGTCGCGAAATGTGGCGAGGCTCGATGACCGCGCTCTATGCGAGACAACATAGCTTCGCTCATTTTCGCTCTAGTTGCAACACTAGCCAGGCTCAATCCAAGAGTTTGGCGTCGTTGACGCAGCACTCCACCGATCGAGGTCATGGTCCCTCATTTTCATTGATCGTTTGGTATAGACACGGACTGACCGATCAGCTATGCTCCACTGCATGCTCGACAGTGTGTACTGCTTCCTTTACCGCGGCTCGAGGGTCGAAATAAGAAATTGCGCGAAGAGCGTACGAAATAAAGTAGCGATCCGCAGAGACCGTTCCTTAGGCGGTCTGAGCTTCGCCTTGAGAGGACCATGGCGGGACGCAAGCGATCCGACGGAAGAGAACTCGAGCAATATCAGCACGTTATGGCGGATCGTATGAACAATCCGCCCGTAGGGCTTGTAACGCCAGAGACAGATCCCGACCTGGGAACAACGCGTGAATATAAATATGATCCGCACCGGTCGCCCTCACTTGAGTGGGCCGGTAAAGCGGAAAAAGCTGAAGTAGCGATTCCAGTCGTATCGCTGCATTTGCACGAGCGAATCGATTCACGAACCATCCTAAGTGCTGTCCGCCGCGGAGTCGAAGGCGACGTACAGACGTCGTTGTTCGAGTCTGCCACAGAGAACCCGCCCCTTCGCAAGGCCATAGAATTTTACTCGCACCGACATGGTTGGTCGAACCGACTTGTCGCTGGCGACTCGCTGCTAGTCATGAATTCGCTGCTTGAAAAAGAAGCGATGGCTGGGTCAATTCAAATGGCGTTTTTCGACCCGCCATACGGAATTAAATACGGGTCAAACTTTCAGCCATTCGTAGATAAGCGAGACGTCAAAGATGGCAAGGATGAAGATTTAACTGTCGAGCCGGAGATGATTCGAGCGTTTCGCGATACATGGGAATTAGGCATCCACTCGTATCTCTCTTATCTGCGAGATCGTTTACGGTTGATGCACCTGTTGCTTGCAGACTCCGGCTTCATTTTTGCGCAAATTAATGACGATAATCAGCACCTTGTGCGCACGCTGCTTGACGAACAATTCGGCGCAGAGAACTTTATTGCACATATCGCTTTCCGAAAGAAGACCGGGCCTCTTGGAGGCGGATTCGTTGCGTCTCTGTTTGATTATCTAATTTGCT
>JAYTRP010000671.1:0-9136 GCA_043746145.1 Hyphomicrobiales bacterium
GCATAAGGCGGTTGCACGCCGATGCCAAGGAAGCTCAGCGCAGCGACAAACAGGAAGTTAAAGCAGAATCGCAGACCAAATTCCGAAATCAACGGCGCGGCTGCATTCGGCAGAATCTCCGCGCGGATCACCCACCAAAGCCCCTCCCCTCGCATACGAGCAACTTCGACAAACTCAAGCACAGCGAGGTTCATTCCAAGCGCGCGGGACAGTCTAAATACACGAGTCGAGTCGAGCAGCGCGATTGTGAGGATCAGCACCGGGATCGAGGATCCAAATACGCCTAGAATGATGAGCGCCAGGATCAATTGCGGGATCGACATGATCACGTCCACCAGGCGCGACAGCACCAGATCGGCCCAGGAACCAACAACAGCCGCGGTGAAGCCTAGCGTCACGCCAATGAAGAAGGACAACACAGTCGTTGCGGCCGCGATGCCGATCGTCATGCGCGCGCCATAGATCAGGCGGGTCAGCATATCGCGGCCGATCTGGTCCGCGCCAAACAACATCTGCGCCGACGGCGGCGCCCAAGTGTCGCCAACCGATTGCGATTGCTGATAGGGCGCGAACCATGGCCCGAAAAGCGCGACCAATAGAAAGAAGGCCACGATGAACATGCCGACATTAGCGGTGAACGGAGCCCGGTGCCCTAGGATTGTCATGATGTCCTACCGTCGACCGCGCAAGCGAGGATTGGTCAACATCGCGAGGATGTCGGCGAGCGTGTTGAGAAACACAAAGACGGTAGCAAAGACCAGGCCGCACGCCTGAATGACGGGGACGTCGCGCTTGGCGACGGCATCAACCATGTATTGCCCGACGCCGGGATAGACGAACACATTCTCGACGACGACCACGCCAACCACGAGATAGGCGAGGTTGAGGGCAATCACGGAGATGATAGGCCCTGCCGCATTGGGCAAAGCGTGCCGAGCCACGACGCGCGAGCGCTTCATGCCTTTGAGAAACGCCATTTCGATATAGGCTGTCGACATGATCGACAGCACGGAGTTTCGCGTCATGCGCAGCATATGCGCCATTACGACCAAAGTCAGCGTCAGCGCCGGAAGCGTCGCTACGTAGAACCTCTCACCGACGCTCATGCCGGAAAACACCGTGGCGAGCGAGGGGAACCATCCCAAATTAATTGAGAAGATAATGATCAGAATGTAGCCGACGAAGAACTCCGGGACGGAGATCGCGATCAGCGTAAGAATATTAGCCGTGCGGTCGGAGGCGCGACCTTCGTTGATCGCAGAAAGAATGCCTAGGCCGACGGCTAGCGGAACCGCGATCAGCGCGGCATAGCCTGCCAGAAACAGGGTGTTGCCAAAACGCGGCAACAGCTCCGTGATGATGTCGCGCTGGTTGGTCATCGCCTTGCCGAAATCGCCGTGCAGGACGCCGAACAACCAAGTAAAGTACCTGATATAGGCAGGCTTATCCAAGCCGAGTTCGGCGCGGAACACCTTCAAAGACTCGGGAGTCGCCTGCTGACCGAGAACGGCAGAGGCGACATCGCCGGGAAGGATCTGGGTGCAGACAAAGATCAGCACCGAGACCGCTAGGAGAGTGACCACGCCCAGGCCGGCGCGCGTTGCGATCAGTCTAAGCACGCGCCACCCTGGCTTGGAGGTTTTCGAGGATCAAGCGAACCAGCCTTTTTCCGCTACTCGCTGATCGCACATGTCATAGTGGGGATGAGGCGCAACGCCCTTCACCTTCTTGCCGTAGCCGTCGAGATAGTCGCCGATCGCGAAGCACACCATGCCGCCATCGTCCACGATCATCTTCTGCGCATCAGCATAAAGCTGGGTGCGCTTGGTCTCGTCGAGTTCGGCGCGGGCGGTGAGCAGAAGCTTATCGAACTCCGGCCGGCGCCAGTGGGTGTCGTTCCAGTTCGCGCCTGACAGGAAGGTCTGGGCGAGTTGGTTGTCGGCTGTGGGACGACCGCCCCAGTAGACTGCGCAGAACGGCGCCTTGAGCCAAACGTTGGACCAGTAACCGTCACCCGACACACGCTTGACGTCGAGGTCGATGCCCGCCTTCTTCATCGATTCCTGATAGAGCACGGCCGCGTCGGTCGCGCCTGAGAAAGCGCCTTCGGAAACCTGCAGCTCGAACTTTGCATTCGCCATGCCGGCCTTCTTGAAGTGGAACGCCGCTTTATCGGGATCATAGGGACGCTGCGGGATGTCTTTGGCGAAGTATTTCTGCGACGGCGCTACAGTCGTGTCATTGCCGATCGTCGCAAAACCCTTGTAGACGCGGTCGATAATCTTCTGACGATCGATACCGTACTTGAGTGCGAGACGGATATCGTTGCTCGTGTAAGGATCGGTGTCGGCGAGCGCGACCCAGGCAAAACGGTTGCCGGTGCCTTTGGTGCGGACAACGTTGACGGTCGGCGCTTTCATCACCAGCGCAACTGTCTTGGCGTCGAGTCGATTTGCAGCGTCGATCTGGTTGGAGATGAGCGCCTGCACGCGCGCGGCGGCGTCAGGGATATAGCGCAGCTCGACACTGTCGAAATTACCTCGGTTCGGCTTCCAGTAACCACCCTTCTTTAGCTTGGTGATCACCCGCACGCCGGGCTCAAAGCTCTCGAGCTCGTAAGCGCCCGTGCCGTCCGGCTTCGAAAAGTCGGTGTAATCTTTGGGGACGATCAGAATGTGATAATCGGCGAACACTGACGGCAAGCCTGCGTCACCGCTCGACAACGTGATCTCGATCTGATTTGGACTGAGTTTCTTGATGTCGCTAACCGAGGACATCAAGTCTTTCGCGCCAGACTTCGTGTCGCCGCGATGCAAGTTGAGCGAATAAATGACGTCGTCGGCGTCCATCGTCTTTCCGGACCCGAACGTAATCCCCTTGCGAAGGTTGAAGATCCAACTCGTCGCGCCGGGCTTGGCCTCCCAGCTCTCCGCCAGTTCGCCCGAGGGCTCGCCTTTCTCGTCGATTTCAACAAGGCCGTTCCAGAGCTGCCAACCGTAGGAGATTGGAATAGAATCGGCATAGGTGCGGGGGTCGAGACTGTCGGAAGCGCTGCCGCCTTCCATGCCGAGTCTCAGCGTACCGCCTTTTTTCGCGGTTTCGGCCGCCATCGCGCCCGGCATGCCGAGGCCCAGCCCCAAAGCCGCAGCGCCGGTCAAGAGCTCGCGACGGTCGACAATCAGACCCGATCCGCGATTTCGGTTGTCGCTTATATCCACCATAATCTACTCTCCTCCGTGCTCCGGCGCGGCCGTTCGCCCCCTTTAGGGGCTGTGAGCAAAAGCATTATCAACGGCATGATCTGAAAGCACAATAGCGTGCGGTGGCCCGACCGGATGTTAAAAATTCGATGGGCCCGACAAAAAGGCGCCAAGCCTTTTTCATGGGCCGACCCGATTACTGAGGCGGCGCCCGTGCTCGCTAAGAACCTCTCCGGCCGCGAAATTCTGACTACGAAGAGCGTCGAGAACTGCAATTAAGCAATCGTCGCGCTTGATTTCGAGTTCGCGAACGGAATTGCCCTCCGCCTGCGAGTCGGATTGAGTAGAGACAGCCTCGATCAGTGCGTCAGTCAGTTCGGGGGCCTCTAGCTTCGTCCAGGGTAGTTGCAGCGCCGGGCCGAACTGGGCGAGAAAATGGCGCATACCCGCTTCACCCCCGGCCATTCTATAGATCATGAACGTCCCCATGAACGACCAGCGCAATCCTGCGCCAAATCGTATCGCGTCGTCGATCTCGGTTGTAGTCGCGACGCCATCCTTGACCAGCCACAGAGCCTCGCGCCAAAGCGCCTCGAGCAATCTATCGGCGATGAAGCCGTCGATCTCCTTGCGCACATGCAGCGGTCGCATGCCGACTGAAGCGTATAGCTCCATTGCGGTTTGTTTGGTTTGCTCAGCAGTCTTCTCGCCGCCACAAACCTCAACCAGCGGCAATAGATAGACCGGGTTGAAGGGATGGCCGACCACGAAGCGCTCGGGTCGAGCCATCGTCGATTGCAGGCGTGTCGGCAGCAGGCCCGAAGTTGAGGATGCGATGATCGCTTCGGGGCGCGCAACGCGATCCACCAGCGCAAGCACGGATTGCTTGAGATCTTCGCGCTCTGGCAGGCTCTCTTGTATGAAATGCGCCTCGGCGACCGCGGCCTCGACCGAGCCAACGATCGTAAGCCGGCCTTCATTCACTGGCGCATCGGGAAACAGTTTGGCGCGCGCGCGCCGCGCATTGCCGATCACAGCGTCGAGTTTGCGCGCGATCTCCGGATCGGGATCGAAGATTGCGACATCATGGCCTTCGAGCTGAAAGCGCGCCGCCCACCCAGCGCCGATCACGCCACCCCCGACCAATCCTATCTGCGATTTGCCCCCCATATCCGTTTAACCTTTTTTTCGCAGTTTTAGTTTTTCGCGCACTTGCGCAGGCCCGAGCAGCTTGGCGCCCATGGTGGTGACGATCGTCGCTGCACGCTCTACAAGTTGCGCATTGCTCGCAAGCACGCCGCGATCCAGAAACAAATTATCCTCGAGCCCCACCCGCACATTGCCCCCAACCAACGCCGCCATGGCCGCATAAGGCAGTTGGTTGCGGCCAATCGAGAACGCGCTGAAAATGGCGCCTGGCGGCAATTGGTTGACGAGCGCGATTAGCGTCAGCGGATCGTCGGGCGCGCCGTAGGGAATGCCCATGCAGAGCTGAATCATGCAGGGATCGTCGATCAGTTTTTCGGCGAGAAGTTGCTTGACGAAGACGAGGTGGCCGGAGTCGAACACCTCGAGCTCGGGCCTGACGCCGAGCGCCTGAACCTTGCGCGCCATCGCCCGCAACGTCGAAGGCGTGTTCGTCATGACATAGTCGCCGAGCGAGAAGTTCATCGTGCCGCAATCCAGCGTGCAGATCTCGGGCAACAGCGCATCGACATGCGCAAGCCGCTCGGAGGGGCCGACCATGTCGGTGCCGGCGGGGTCGAGCGGCAGCGGATTTTCGCCCGCGCCAAACACGACGTCGCCGCCCATACCCGCTGTCAAATTGATTATGACATCGACGTCCACAGATCGGATGCGGTCCACCACTTCGCGATAGAGGTGCACATTACGCGCAGCCTTGCCCGTCTTGGGATCGCGCACATGGATATGGGCGATCGCCGCGCCGGCCTTTGCCGCTTCGATCGAGGCTTCGGCAATTTGCTTAGGTGTGACGGGAAGGCCGGGATGCTTGGCGAGCGCGTCGCCAGAGCCGGTGACGGCGCACGTGATGAAGAGTTCGCGGTTCATGAGGGGGCTTTCACTGAGCGGAGAGCGCTCCGGCTGCAGGAAAAATGTGTCGCGAAGCGGCAGAAAAAAGACCTACGTGTGATGGTTTGCATCTTCTTAGCGTCCCTCTCCCCCGGCCCGCTCCCCAAATAGGTAGCGGAAAACGCTTACATCACACTGACGAGCCGGAGCGCATCGTACACGGCGGCGTGAATGTTGCGCGAAGCGACCGCGTCGCCAATGCGAAAAAGTTGATACCCGCCCCTCAAATTGGGGTTGATGCTTTGCGGACGCACTTCGATCAGCGCGGCTTGGTCGACTTCGCCGAGGTTCACCGAGTCCGGCCTCAGCTCGAAGTAGAGATCGTCGACCGGCGTAGCGCCATGGTCGACAATCACCTGATCGGTAGTCCGTTCGACGCGGCGCTGTCCATATTCGTCGAGAAAAGTCGCAACCAACCGATTGCCTTCCCGACGCACGCGCTCGAGCCGGAGGTTAAGCGTGACCGCGACCCCAAACTCGGAAAATGCCCTGAGATAAGGAGGAAAGCTGGTGGAGCCGACGTCAGGCGCAAGCGCTCGCTCTGGCGTCACGAAATCAACCTTCGCCCCCGCGCGCGCTGCAAACTCGGCGACGCTGACGCCGGGGTGGGCGCCGTTGTCGTCGTAGACGATGACAGACGCTGCAGGCTTTACAGCGCCAGCCAAAATATCCCAGCTCGTTGTGACGAGATCGTCGCCAGCGTCGAGAAAGCCTAGGTTGGGCACCCCCCCGGTGGCTATGATGACGACGTCCGGGCGCTGGTCGCGCACGTCGGCCGCTGCAGCGTAGACGTTGGTCCTGATCTCGACGCCATGACTCTTGCACTGGGTCAGGCGCCAATCGATGATCCCAAGGATCTCACGGCGCCGTCTTAGTCCAGCGGCGACCCGCACTTGGCCCCCCGGCTCGCTCGCGGCTTCGAAGACCATGACCTCGTGCCCGCGTTCGCCAGCCACCCGCGCGGCCTCCAAACCGCCGGGCCCCGCGCCGACAACGACGATTTTCCGGCGCGGCCCTGTCGCGCGCGCCGCCACATGCGGCATCGTTAGTTCGCGTCCTGTCGCGGCATTGTGCACGCAGAGCGCATGACCGGAATAGATGCTGTCGATGCAATAGCCCATGCCGACGCAGGGGCGAATGTCGTGCTCGCGCCGCTGCGCGATCTTCCTGACAATATGCGGATCGGCGAGATGCGCGCGAGTCATGCCGACAAGGTCGAGTTTGCCGGTGGCGATCGCATGCCGTGCGGTCGCGACATCCTGGATGCGCGCGGCGTGGAAGGTGGGAATGCGCGTTGCCGCGCGGATATCGCCGGCAAAGTCGAGATGAGGCGCCGAGCGCTCACCCATGCCGGGGATCACTCGCGCAAGCCCATCCTCAGTGTCGATATGGCCGCGGATCACATTGATGAAGTCAATTGCGCCCGAGGCGACGAGCCGCCGCGCGATCTCGGCGCCCTCGGCCTTGTCTATGCCGCGCTCGACGTCCTCGTCACAGACCATGCGAACGCCGACGATGAACTCTTTGCCGACGCGCTCGCGAATCGCCGCGAGGACTTCGACGCCAAAGCGCATGCGATTCTCGAGCGTACCGCCGTAATTGTCGACGCGCTTGTTGGTGATGGGCGACCAGAACTGATCCACGAGGTGTCCATAGGCCTCGATCTCGAGGCCATCGAGCCCAGCATCCTTCACACGCTCGGCAGCGTCCGCGTAGGCTCTGACCACACGCCGAATGTCCCAATCCTCCATCGCCTTGGGGAAAGCGCGATGCGCGGGCTCGCGCATGTGGGAGGGCGCGACTATCGGCAGCCAATCTTCTTTTGCCCAACTCGTGCGCCGACCGAGATGAGTCATCTGGATCATCACAGCGGCGCCGTGCGCATGCACCTCGTCAGTGAGTTCGCGAAGCCAGCGTACCGCCTCATCTTTGTAAAGGAGAATATTGCCGAAAGCCTGAGGGCTATCTCTCGCCACCACTGCCGAACCGCCGATCATGGTAAGGCCAATACCGCCCTTTGCCTTCTCGACGTGATAAGCGCGATAGCGCGCCTTCGGCATTCCCTCATCGGTGTAGGCAGGCTCATGCGCCGTCGACATCAGGCGATTGCGCAGCGTTAGATGTCGAAGGGCGAATGGTTCCAAAAGTGGATCAGAACTCATACTTTCAGCCGGCTGACGGAAGGAATAATTATCCCTTCCTATCACCGATAGAGACTATTTGCTCTACCGCTCTGGCATAGATATCAGGCCGCGATCGCGCCCGCGACGAGTCCTTCAAGGACCTTAAGGTCGAATGGTTTGCGGTAAGCGACTACCTTCGGGTAGCGCTGACGAATATAGGCGCTCTCGTAACCTGACACCAACACGAAGGGGATGCGTCGGGATAATAGAATATCAGCAACAGTAAAGGCCACTGTCCCACCCAGATTTACATCGACTATCGCGCGATCGATTCTTGGTGAGTGGTTGATCAACGACACCGCTTCGTCGACCGTTCGCGCGGGTCCAACGCAGCAAGCGCCTTGTTCCTCCAACCATTCCTTGAGGTCGTCGGCGACGATTTCATCATCTTCGACCACCAGGACACTATGACCTTTCAATGCCGATGAATCCATGGCCATCCCCTTGCCACCCTCACCCGCAAACCGGATGAACGATCGACCTAAGAACGTCATGGACGTCGCCCCTCTTGAACAGACGATCGCACGGGCCAACGTATGAACGAACGTTCAGTTCCGCCCCACTCGCCTACTCTGGCCGGGGAACGGCGTAGATTGCCGTCGCTTGTGCGACAGCGCCTGCTGGGTTTGAAATGACAGCGTGGGTGAATATGAAACCTTTGGTCTCTCGCACGAGGCTGATTTCCGCTTCCAGCCAGTCGCCCAAACGCGCAGGCGCGAGATAGTCCACTGCGAGACTCAGCGTTGGGCAGAAGCGTTGAGTGACGGAGAGTGAACTCCGCAGGGGAGCGATCTGATAGTCGGCGAAAGTGGCGAGCGCGCCGCCGTGGCAAGCTCCAAACAGATTGATGTGATGGGGCGCAACGCGAAACCCGAGACGGGTCTCGGCTTCGCGTCGGTAAATCGGGCCGAACTGGCGTCCATACCCCGGACCCACATTGATCACTGTCCAACCCGCGGGCGGAGGCGGAGGCGCAAATTCCGAGACTTGCGGCGGCGAAAAGGGGTCGCTGAAAATCGGGGCGCTTTCCACATAGGCGTAGAGCCCCTGCGTCCGTGCGACAGCGACTCCGGCGACGCGCATTACGCCCTGTGTAAACGCCAGCCGGCGCGTTCGTTTGACGAGTTCGACCTCACACTCGATCCAGTCGCCTAGCGCGGCCGGCGCGAGATAGTCGATCGAGAGCCTTATTGTCGGGGACGGCTTGCGCTCGAGGACGCCCATCCGCTGCAAGCCGGCAAATTGCATATCGGCGAAGGTCGCGAGCGCGCCGCCATGCGGGATGTCACGAAAGTTTACATGTCGCTTTTCGAGACGGAAGCCAAGTGAGATTACATCGCCTTCGCGTCTGGCGAAGATCGGGCCGAACTCTGCGGCGTATCCAAACGGTATTTCCAGAGGTTGGAAGCCAGAAGGCGGGTTCAAGCTACGCTCTCGTATGTTCGGTCGGTTTGCGCTGACGTCAATTCTCGCTTGCTGTTTGCCGACAATTCCGCCCTCGATCCCGATTTGCCGCGTCGCACTATGCGGTCACGCCAGACCGAAGTCCACCCAACTCACTTACCCGATTTCCAAAGGCTTGCCCGCTTCCGGCCGGCTCGCGTCGAGGCGCATCTTGAGATAATCGGCCGCGAGGATAGGGGTATAACGCGGGACTCCGCA
>JAYTRP010000672.1:0-2928 GCA_043746145.1 Hyphomicrobiales bacterium
AAAACCGCGCGCCCGGACGTCAAGGCGACCCTGCGAATCCGCATATCAGCGGTTCGACAGCGCTCAGATCCGCCCACTCGTCGTCGGTGTCGGATTTGAACTGTCGCCGCGCCAACTTCCTGAACCATCAACGTCTGGCGCTGTGAATTTCCATTACCCCAACCGCACATTGATAGTGTGCTGGCGCCCATCGTCGAGAAGCTGCACCCGCAACGGTCGCTCCAAGACTTCCACGCCATCGGCGTCGGCATAGATCACGCCGCGGTTTACATTTGTCGGGTTCTCCACATGGACGGAGTAGCGCGCGCTGCGATACTTCACCGTCGCATCAAATTGTCCCCAGGCCTTGGGAATGCACGGATCGATGCAGAGCGACGCACCGCAAAGCCGCAAACCAAGCAGGCTCTCCATGCCGACACGCTGCAACCAGCCGGCGGAGCCGGTGTACCAGGTCCAGCCGCCACGCCCTACATGCGGCGGCGAGGAATAAATGTCCGCACATACGACATAGGGCTCGACCTTGTAGCGATGGACGCCGGCTCGCGTTCGCGCGTGATTGATTGGGTTCAGCATGGCGAACAGTTCACCCGCTTTGTCGCCTTCGCCGAGCGATGCGAAGGCCATTATCGACCACGTCGCCGCATGGGTGTATTGGCCGCCATTCTCGCGCACCCCGGGTGGGTAGCCCTTGATATAGCCAGGATCGAGCGCGGTCTTGTCGAACGGCGGGGTGAACAGCAGCGCTAGCCCGTCTTCGCGTCGAATTAGTTCGCGATCGAGCGCCGCCATCGCCTTGGCGGCTCGACCCGTGGTCGCCGCACCCGACAGCACCGCCCAGGACTGCGCGATCGAGTCGATGCGGCACTCCTCGTTTTCCGCCGCTCCCACGACCGCCCCGTCGTCGAAATAAGCTCTCGTGTACCAACCACCGTTCCAGGCCTCTCGCTCGAGAGCGACCTTCAAGGCGTCGGCGTGCAGGGTCCATTTTTCCACGCGCATGGTCTCGCCGCGGGCGAGAGCCAGCGGCGCGAAATCCCTCAGGGCCGTATACAGGAACCAACCAAGCCAGACGCTCTCGCCCTCGCCCTTTTCACCGATCCGGTTCATGCCGTCGTTCCAGTCTCCCGTCCCCATCAGAGGAAGACCGTGCCGGCCCAGCGCCAGGCTTTGATCGAGGGCAAGCGCGCAATGCTCAAACAGAGTCGCATGTGTATCGGCGATTGCGGGCAGGAAGAAATTGTCGGTCTCGTCCGCGGTTAGTGGGGCCCCTTGTAGAAACGGAACGGGTTCGTCGAGCACCGACGTATCTCCCGACGCCCTGACATAATGCGCAACCGTGAAGGCGAGCCACGGGCGGTCATCGGAAATCCGGGTTCGGACACCCTGTCCCGAATGGGGCAACCACCAATGCTGAAAATCGCCTTCCAGGAACTGCCGCGCCGCCGCGCGCAGTATATGTTCGCGCGTCAGATCGGGCCGAACGGCGGCGAGCGCCATGCCATCCTGCAATTGATCGCGAAAACCATAGGCGCCGCTCGACTGATAGAAAGCCGAGCGCGCCCAGACACGACAAGCAAGCGTCTGATAGAGCAACCAGCCGTTCAGCATAATGTCCATCGACCGCTCGGGAGTGCGCACGACGACGGCGCCTAGCGTCTGCTCCCAATAGTTCGCGATCGCTGCTTCCACAGCGTCGAGATTGGCGGTGCGATAGCGTTTGATCGTGGCTCGCGCCTCTGCGCGTGTCGCCGCATCGCCAAGCAGGAAGACCACCTCCACCGTGCCGCCCGGCGGTATGTCGAGCTTCGTCCGCATCGCTGCGCAAGGGTCGAGGCCAGCGCCGACCCTATTGGAGAGCGGCGTCGCGCCGGTCATGGCGGCGGGGCTCGACAACGCGCCATTGCGTCCGATGAACTCGCGCCGGTCGCCGGTCAACTCTGACTGAACGCCGCGCATGTCCGCAAAGGCGATGCGCGATCCAAACGCCATGTTCCAGGGATTGCGCGCAAAGATTGCGCTGGTTTCCGTATCCTTCTCCGTCTCCACAAAGGCGAGCGAGGACGAGCGCGATGCGCTGAGAACCCACTCGACGAAAGCGGTGACACTGATCTGACGCGCGCGTCCTGATTTATTCGTCAACTGGAGGCGCGATATTTTGATTGATCCTTGAAGCGGGACAAACTGGACCAAGTTCGCAGCAATGCCATAAGCCTCGTGCTCGAAGCGGCAGTAACCTCGGCCGTGACGGGCTACATAGGTCGCCTTGGCGTCGCGGATCGGAAACGCGGTCGGGCTCCAGACTACGCCCGTCTCCTCGTCTCTGAAGTAGAACGCCTCGCCCGAGGGATCGCTGACGGGGTCGTTAGACCACGGCGTCAACTGGTTCTCGCGACTGTTGGCGGACCAGGTATAGCCGGCCCCTTCCGTTGCCGTCTGAAACCCGAAGGCGGGGTTCGCGACCACGTTGATCCACGGCGCAGGCGTCGATTGGCCTGGCCCCAGCACGGTGACATATTCTGTGCCGTTCAACGAAAAGCCGCCTAGACCATTGAAGAATTCCAACGGCGGAATCTTGAACAAGGCGGCGCGTTCGGAACCGACCGCCGGAAATTTGGCGATGATCCGTGTCGGCGGATTCGCTTCGATAGTCCGATCGAGTTGATCCAACAGGCTGCCATGTTGCGCCGCGATCACGACGCGCGCGGTTGAAATCAGAAAAGATCGTGTGGCTGCATCGATCAGGTCGGCGCGAAGCGCGAACGCCCGGCCGGGCCGGCGCTCGATTCCGGGAACCGGCCGCGACTGACTGGCGCGCACGAGGGTCTCGATCGAAATCTGGAGGTCCTGCACATAGGAGGAACGCCGCTCGTTTAGAATGACGAGATCGACGGCGAGTTGCTTCATCAGCCAGTATTCGTGGGCTTGCAG
>JAYTRP010000673.1:0-2925 GCA_043746145.1 Hyphomicrobiales bacterium
GTAGGCACTCCATGTCGGCGAACGTATTCATGCGAGGCGACGGGCACGAAATGCAAAAAACCTATGGGGGTCGACTGAACATCCGGCCTCGGGGAGGGAATAAATCCCAACATCAGATCCGCCTGATTGTCAGTTAAGCTGGTCAAATTTGTCGGATTGCGGATGTGAAGCTGAATTCTGGGGTAATTATCGCCAAACAACAAAAGATTGGGCGCGACGAACATCGCCCCCAGCCCTTCGGTGATGCTGAGGCGCACCAGTCCCCGATCATCTCGATTTTCGGTCCTCAAGGTTTCCGATAGCGTGAACAACTTCTGGTCAAGGGCGATCAACGATTGGGCCAGCTCCTGCCCCCTGTCGGTCAGCTTGATGCCGGTCAACGTAGGTACGACGAGTTGCGCGTCCATCAAGTCTTGCAAGCGTTTCACGTTGCGACTAACGGTGGGCTGACTCATGCCCAGCACATCCGCCGCTTTGTTGAAGGACTTGGATTTGGCGACGGCGAGAAACACGCGCAATTCGCCCCAGAAGGGACCGCTCAGAATATTGGGGTCATCCATTTGTGTTTTGTTAAGACGAATTTGCGTAGAATCAAAAGGATCTGGCATCTAAATCTTTCGCCGAACCAATAGTAACCGATTGCGTCAAACTAAATAGAGCTTGTTATTTTCGCGCCGATTCTTTGGCCATAGTCGCCGTTTGTACATGACTTGAGCGCCGCCACAGTCGATATTTCTTGCTCGGCTTCTGCTGAGCGCTTGCGTCGGCGCGCTCGACGCTTTGCGACGAATCGTCAGAAATATCGACGCAAAGCGGACTCGCAACCGCTGGCGTGCGACCGATAAAAGCGTTCATCCTGGCGGCGACGCTAGCTTTCGCCGACGTCGCCATCATGCGCTCCAGCCTCTTGAGACGCTCTCGACCGGAAAAATCCATACCCCACTCTCGGCGTCAGAGACATGGTCGGCCGCAGCGAATAACCCGAAGCGCCAATAAAAACCAAAAGCTGCGGCAACATCGGGGATACAAGCGCGCGGAGACTTTGAAGCATCTCGTCCAGCGATGGACGATTTTCTAAAGAAAGTCAAATATTTCGACGTCGCCCAAGTGAAGGAATTAAGCTCTATGTCCTTATTGTGTCATAAGAAGACACAAACCTGCATGGACTTGGGCGCCCGCCAATTAAACTACGGGGATCTGGAATAACGAAGGCACGCCGAAATTCCGCCGTGCAACGTCATGAGGCCAGGAGAACAAGTTCGGCCTCATGACGTCAACGCGCGGGAGCAAGCCCCGCGCTAGGGATCAATACCGATAATGGTCGGGCTTGAACGGCCCTGTCTGCGGCAGGCCCAGGTAATTGGCCTGCTTGTCGCTGAGCCGGGTCAGCTTGACGCCGATCTTATCCAGATGAAGCGAGGCAACCTTCTCGTCAAGGTGCTTGGGCAGGGTGTAAACCTGCTTCTGGTAATGGCCAGGCTTGGTGTAGATCTCGATCTGCGCCAAAGTCTGGTTGGTGAACGACGCCGACATGACGAACGAGGGGTGGCCGGTGGCGTTGCCCAGGTTCACCAGACGACCTTCCGACAGCAAGATCATTCGGCGCCCGTTGGGGAACTCGATCTCGTCGACCTGCGGCTTGACGTTGCTCCACTTATAATTGCGCAGGCTGGCGACCTGGATCTCGCTGTCGAAATGGCCGATGTTGCAGACGATCGCCCGGTCCTTCATCTCGCGCATGTGTTCGAGCGTGATGACGTCCACGTTGCCGGTCGCGGTGACGAAAATGTCGGCGCGCGGCGCGGCGTCTTCCATCGTGGTAACTTCGTAACCCTCCATCGCAGCTTGAAGCGCGCAAATGGGATCGACTTCGGAGACCATCACCCGGCAACCTGCGTTGCGCAGCGAGGCGGCCGAGCCTTTGCCGACGTCGCCAAAGCCCGCCACCATCGCGACTTTGCCCGCCATCATCACGTCGGTGCCGCGACGGATGCCGTCGACCAGCGATTCACGGCAGCCATATAGGTTGTCGAACTTCGACTTGGTGACGCTGTCGTTGACGTTGATCGCGGGCCACAGCAGCTTACCCTCCTTGGCCATCACATAGAGGCGATGCACGCCGGTGGTCGTCTCCTCGGTGACGCCGCGAATGGCCTTGGCGTTCTTTTCGTACCAGCCCGGATGGGTCTTCAGGCGCGCCTTGATGGAGGCGAACAAAACCTCCTCCTCCTCGTTGTCGGCCTTGTCGAGGAAGGCGGTGTCGCCGTGCTCGGCGCGCTGGCCCAGATGGATCAGCGCCGTCGCGTCGCCGCCGTCGTCAAGGATCATGTTGGGGCAACCCCCGTCCGCCCATTCGAAAATACGGTGGGTATAGTCCCAGTAATCCTTAAGGCTTTCGCCTTTGATCGCGAACACCGGCGTACCGGCGGCGACGATGGCCGCGGCGGCGTGGTCCTGCGTCGAATAGATGTTGCACGACGCCCAACGCACGTCAGCGCCAAGCGCCTTCAGCGTCTCGATCAACACGGCGGTCTGGATGGTCATATGCAGCGAACCGGCGATCCGGGCGCCCTTGAGCGGCTGGCTATACTTATATTCGGAGCGCGTGGCGATAAGGCCGGGCATTTCGGTTTCGGCGATGGCGATCTCTTTTCGGCAATATTCGGCCTGGCTCATATCGGCGACGGCGTAATCGGCCATTTGGCGCTCCTAGGGTTGCAGTTGGGGCCTCGTAACAGAGGTCGCGACATAGCGCAATAAACATATAAGGAAGTCTTTATGTGGCGGATGCGCGCACGAAGGTTCCGTTAACGCCGCCTACGTTTGGCGCCTTTGCAATCTTCCCCGGGTCGGGTAGGCTCGCCGCGAAAGCAAGAAACGCGCCGACGTGCGCGTGCCCCGCAGAAATTGGTGTTTCCGTATGGC
>JAYTRP010000674.1:0-9116 GCA_043746145.1 Hyphomicrobiales bacterium
ATCGTAGCCGCCTTCATGCGCGAGATCATAGCCGCTTACGCCGTCAGCGGCATGATCGATCGTGTGCCCGGCTTCACGGAACGCCTTGATCAGGTAAGCCGCCGCCTCGCGATCGTCTTCAATGAGGAGAATGCGCATGGAGGGGACTCTGCAGGATCTACGCCCCGTCTCGGAATCGCGGGCGGCAAGGATAAAAGAGTTAGGGCGGCAAGCCGGGGGGTGACTTGCCGCCCTGGGGCCAGGGGCTCGCATCGAGCGGGGAATGACGCGAGACGCCTACCGGCCTCGTCGGCTCCGAATGGGGCGATTCAGGAGCCGATTCGTGAAACTCAACCGGCTTTCACCGGCAATGCAACAAAGCGCACCGATTGGTCGGACTTCACACGCAATAGCACCGACTTGCGCCCATCTTTCTTTGCAGCATCCATGGCTGCCGAAATTTCGTCTGGCTTGGTGACCGGTTTACCACCGGCCTCAAGAATAAAGTCGCCAGATTGAATACCGTGCTCCGCGGCTGAACTTTCCGGCTTCACGGTTTCAACTTTGACGCCCTCCTCGCCATTCTTAGCGGGACGAAGATCAAGTCCGAGCAGAGCCAATGCAGAAGGCGCCTCGGGAGTGACAGGCTTTGGCGCTTCGCCGAGGCCAACGAGCATTTTATCGCTAGGCATTGACCCAAGCGTCACATCCACGCTCTGCCTCGCCCCGCTGCGCACGATGTCGAGGTGAACGATTTTGGTCGGGCCAATAGCAGCAATCTTACGCGCCAGATCCTTCGGGTCAGCGACGGCCTCGCCATTCACCGCGCTAATGACGTCGCCCACTTTGACGCCTGCGACGGCGGCCGGCGAGCTGCCATTCTCCTTCGCCACCAGAGCGCCAGTGTCCGGTTTCACGCCCAAGGTATCGGCGAGGTCCGGAGTCACGGGCTGGATCTCAACGCCAAGCCAACCGCGAGCAACCGCGCCGTTTTCTTTGAGTTGGTCCACTACGGTTTTCACGACGTCGCTTGCGATCGCAAATCCGATGCCAACGCTGCCGCCCGAAGGAGAGAAAATCGCAGTATTTACGCCAACGACTTCGCCCGCAGTATTGAACGTGGGACCGCCAGAATTGCCGTGGTTCACGGGAGCGTCGATTTGCAGAAAATCGTCATATGGGCCTGAGCCGATGTCGCGGCCGCGCGCCGACACGATACCTGCGGTGACGGTGCCGCCCAGCCCGAACGGATTGCCCACAGCGATCACCCAGTCGCCAACACGCGGCGCCTCGGATGCAAAACTTACAAATGGATATGCGCCAGCATCCTTCACCTTCAGGAGCGCCAAATCCGTCTTCGGATCGGCGCCAATGACCTTCGCGTCAAGCGTGCGCCCATCGGTCATCGTGATTTTAACGTCGGTCGCATGTTCGATTACGTGGTTGTTAGTGACGATGAAACCATCACTCGAGATGAAGAAACCCGAGCCTTGCGCCATTCCATGTTCGTGATGGTGAGGCGCGCCGTGCTCCTCGGGGACAGGCAAACCGAAACGTTTAAAAAACCGGTCAAACGGGCTACCAGGCGCGAAATGCGGGTCCGCATTCTGGTCCGGATCGGCATCGTCCGCCTGGTCCGCGCCATCGGCGAGATTGACCTTGACGGAGACAACTGCGCCTTTGACGCGATCGACAATGTCTGCGAACGAAGCAGGGCCTACTGACGACTGCGCAGCGATTGCAGCGCTCGGCGTAAAGGCTGCGCCTTCGAACGCGAGCCCGCCGACGGTGGCCAAAGCCGCAGCGCCAAGCAGCGCTTGACGGAGCGTACGCTTGCCCAGAGCAGGAAACTCTACGACGGTCATGTAAGCCTCTACCGAACTGCCGAAGATATCTCCGGCCGCTTCAATATGGAGTCGAGAGGCTAACGCGGGAGTGGCGCGAACATGAATTATTGGTAATGCCGCGATTATGCGCGTGCGGCCTGTGCCAGCCTACATCGGCTTTGTCACCCGCCAGAATCTTTTGGGAGAAAATTTTGCAAAGGGTGAAACCAAATCTGGCCTCGATACGTTACATAAGCAGAACGAGACTTTCCCCCCAGGTCTCTTCTCATACTCCCGCCTGATCGCCCCTCTTGCGACAGGCGGGATTTTTTTGGTTGCGTCACCAGACCTTCGCAACCTCATAGCCTCGCTGTCGCGCGAGGGCGACAAGCCCGCCTTTCCCAACGAGATGAAGCGCGCCGACGGCGATGAAAGCGCCGCCCTTGGCAAGCAGGGGCGCTGCTCTATCAATCATGGTTTCGTTGCGGTCGCTGAGTAGCAGTCGCGTGAACTCCGCTTCCGCATCGCGTTCCCGCGACGTGATTTCTGGAACTGCGTCAAGAATGGCGATGGCGGACGACGGGCGCTTTTGTAGATACAGGTTGAGGAGAGTTTTATACGAATCCTCAACCTGACTGGGCATGCGCGCGGCGGATTTCAGCAGGACCGCCGAGAGATCCAGGGGCGCCTGAGATAGAGTATTCAATTGTTCGGCGACCGACTCCAGCGCCGTAATGGGTATGTGACGCCCTTGTGCAAACGCGGCCAGCATCTCGTCGACCTCCGGCAGCCCCATCGTCTGGCCTTCGCTCTCGCAGGATGGCAGGGAGACGACCACCGCAAGCATCCAGAGCTTCAAATGGCGCGCAAATTCAGTGGGCAGGCCCTTACTCGCGAGGTAGCCGTCGACTGCCGCCGCATCCTTGGCGTCGAGAGCCTCAGCCAAAGTGTCCTTATCGGGTGACAGCGCCGCCTGAAGCATCGCGGCGGACAAATCGACCTTTTTCTTGGCGTCGAGCAAGCCGAGTTCGCTGGCGAAACTCTGGGACTGTTCGACCAGCGGTCGCGTTTGGCTGGCAAGCGCGATCGGTCCCGCAGCCGTCGAATGGATCGTGCCGAATAGGTAAGAGGACGCGAGCCCCGGTTTGTCGATCGTCCACAGCAGACCGTCGCCGTTGACCAGATCGTCGGCATGCGCGGCCCAGTCTGGCTTCAGGCTAGCGTCGGTCGATAAATCCCGACCAGTGCACGCCGGCGGTTCTGCGCCTCGAGCAGGCGCTTGCGTCAGAAGACTCAACAGCAAGAAAAGAACGGGAATGCGTGGCATGGCTCCTCCGGGGCGAAGGACCTGTCTACCACAACCCGTTTAGCCCGGCCCGCCGATCACAATTTGCGAAGCGCCACTTCTTCGATCCGATGGCTTGGACCCTTGGTCAGCCGAAGACTGGCGCGAGCGCGCGTCGGCAGAATATTTTCGCGCAGGTTGGCCAGATTAATGCGCCCCCAGATGTCGCGCGCCATCGCCATTGCTTGAGCATCGTCGAGATCGGCGAATTTCTTGAAAAAGCTGCGGGGGTCGCGGAATGCGGTGTCGCGCAAGCTCATGAAGCGCTCAACGTACCATTTCTCCAGCAATTCCTCGCTCGCGTCTAGGAACACCGAGAAGTCAAAAAAGTCGGAGACGAACGGAATTTCCTTGCCCTCGCGCGACAGCCGATTCGGCAGCAGGACGTTCAATCCCTCGACGATCAGGATGTCGGGCCGGTCGACCACGATTGTCTCGCCAGGCACGACATCATAGACAAGATGCGAGTAAACCGGAGCCATGACGTTGCGTTCGCCCGCTTTTACAGACGCGAGAAAGTTGATGAGCGCAGTGCCGTCGTAACTCTCGGGAAAACCCTTTCGATCCATCAGACCGTCAGCGAGCAGCTTCGCGTTCGGGTGCAAAAACCCATCTGTCGTGACCAGTTGCACCTTCGGGGTGTTAGGCCACCGCGACAGCATGGCCTGTAGTACGCGCGCGGCGGTCGATTTGCCTGCCGCCACGGAGCCTGCAACGCCGATAATGTAAGGGACCTTGCCGTCATCCGCGCCAAGGAATCGTTGCGTCGCCTTGAACAGCCCTTGCGTCGCCGCGACGTAGAGGGCGAGCAGGCGCGAGAGCGGCAGATAGATCGCGATCACCTCGTCGATCGAGATCGGATCGTGATTGGATTGAAGTTTCCGCAGATCGTCAATCGTCAGCGTAAGCGGCGTGTCAGCGCGCAACCGCGCCCATTCATCGCGAGTAAAACGACGAAACGGCGAAGCGGGCGCGCGGGACGGCGGGCTAACGCCGGTCTCTTCGACGAACGAGGCGGTCGAGGGAATTGCAGTCATTTCGTCCTCGAAGCTTTTTCATCGAGCCCGCTCTGCGCGGTACGCCTACTGAGTTCCGCCAACACGTCCGACAGCGGCAAACCACGCGCCTTCAACAAGACGAGAAGGTGATAAAGCACGTCCGCTGCTTCTGCCCGAAGCGCCGAATCATCCTGCGCCACGGCTGCAATCACCGCCTCGGTCGCCTCCTCGCCAAACTTTTTGGCGCAATGCACGATGCCTTTATCGAGCATAACGCGTGTATAGGAGCTTTCCGCGTCCGCTGCCGCTCGGCGGTCGACAATGGTTGCAAGATCGTCAAGATTGAACATAGGGCTTCGTCTAGCAAAGCCCGGGACGGGCCTCCTCATTCTGACGGTTATAATGTGGATTGTCGAGTAATAGCGGCAAGTTGGGCGCGGTTGGCCCAGGAGCGCCGATCGTGTTCGTTTGCTCGTGCTGCAAGCAAAAAGTAAACAGCTTGTAGGCTTAGACGAGTCGTAGTCGGATGTGACGCAATTCAGGCAGGCTCGCGCCCGCGTTGACTGTCATCGCTGCTGTTTCGAGGCGACGAGGCGCTGCCTGATACGATGACGCTTGTATGCGTAGCCGAGCGGCCTGCGCTGGCGCGATCTCGCTGCTTGCATTCTAGCCGCGCTCGGGCGGCTGACTACGTTTGCAGGTCTTCAAACTGCATCATCGATCACGGACCCTTGATGGACAGACCTCGAATGCAGCGCCTTCTAGGATAAATGTAAAAATTAACCGGTTATTTACCCTACTAGACTGCCTCGAATGTTAACTTGATTCGATTAACCCGGTCAAAAATCTGTGATGAGCTAATTACATTTGATCACACCAGCGAATAGTTCCCAATCCTATTACTATCCTATTCTCGCCTGATTGTTGTCACATTCACGAACAGGTTTGTGGTCGCACAGCAACAGACATTGGACCCGGTCAGACGTATAGGGTTAGTCATGCCGGCGGGGGCTAGTAAGCGTTCCTTCGCTAGGGGTTCAAACAGGAGACTATGATGAAGCGAATTTTTCTGGCTGTGTTGATGGCCGGAGTCGCGTCTAGCGCGTTGGCTGCCGATCTGCCGACACGCAAGGCGCCCTCGGCGCCCGCTCCTTCCTACTACCAGCCCGCTTTCACTTGGACCGGCTTCTATCTCGGCGTGAACGGCGGCTTTGGCTACGGTTCGCTGAACAACACGAACTTTGCCAATCCGAACGGCGGCATGGTCGGCGGCACGGCCGGTTACAATTACCAGATGGGCCAGTTCGTAGTCGGGCTCGAGGGCGACCTCGACTGGGCGGATATGAAGCGCGGCAATTCCTTTACAAGCGCGGCGGGTGTCCCGGGCGGCGCTTCGAGCAGCTATAAGATCAACACGATGCTGACCGCTCGCGCCCGCGTGGGCTACGCGATCGATCGCACCTTGCTCTTCATCACCGGTGGTTATGCTGGCATGGATACACATGCAAACATCTCTGACGCCTTCGGCTCGGCGTCGCAGGATCGTTGGCGCAGCGGCGGCGTGATCGGTGGCGGCATCGAATACGCGTTCACCAACAACATCAGCTTGAAGGGCGAATATCTCTGGGCGCCCATGCAGGCCAAGAGCTATTGGAGCGGCACTCCCTACGCGGAAAACAATCGCCTCGATGTATCGATGTTCCGCGCAGGCTTGAACTACAAATTCTGAGCTAAATCTTTATTTGCGTAAGCGTTCTTTGTGTAAGCGTTCTTTGCGTATGAAAGCCGGCAGGTTCCCCCCGTCGGCTTTTTTCGTTTCGCGCTTTATGCGCGAACTCTGGTCGCCTCGAACGCCGGCGTAGCGGCCCCGAACGTGTCTAACCAGGCGACGAGGCGTGGATGCCCGGCGCGCCATGCTCCTTCAAAGCGCAGATCGAGATAGCCAAGCACGCATGCCAGCGCCACAGCGCCGACGTGCAACGCGCCGCTCGCAGGAGGCGCAGCCTCCAGCACGCCGAGGCCGCGGGTGATTTTTTCGTTTTGATAAGCGACCCATTTCTCGCTGCGCAATTCCAGCGGGCGCATTCGCACTTCATAGACTTGCAACAGCGCGGCGTCGGCTAACCCGTCCGCTAAGGCTTGTAAAACCAGCACATCGAAGCGCTCCGGCCCCGTGGGAATGAGTTCAGAGCCGCCCGCGAGTGCGTCAAGATATTCCACGATCACGCGACTATCGTAGAGCGCGCGTCCGTCCTCGACGATGAGCACCGGGATCTTGCCAAGCGGATTCTGCTGTCGAAGCAAATCCTCGGGGTTGCCCGTGTCGGCGGCCTCGATCGCGATTCGATCGGAAAGATCGAGCAGTGCAGCCGCAATCTGGACCTTGCGTCCAAACGGGGAAGCGGGCGAAGTGCGCAACTTCATCATGGCGGGTTCCCTAAACCTTCGCCCGAGTTGAACGCGCGGCGAGAGCGCCGATATAAAGCGTCCGGCATGCCAGCGTAAAGCCGCAGTGAATTGTTCGGAACCGGCGTGTTGCGCCAAAAGTGAGGTTTGTCGTGGGGTCTTCCGCCGAGCGCGTCGTCATCATCGGATCGGGTCCGGCGGGCTATACGGCGGCGATCTACGCCGCGCGGGCGATGTTGCGACCACTTCTCCTGTCCGGCTTCGAGGCCGGCGGCCAATTGATGATCACCAGCGATGTCGAGAATTATCCCGGCTTTGCCGATCCGATCGGAGGACCCTGGCTGATGGAGCAGATGCGGGCGCAGGCCGAGCATGTCGGCGCACGGCTCGAGAGCGAACATGTCGTCGGGCTCGACTTATCTCAGCGCCCGTTTCGACTCACCTGCGACAGCGGCCGCGAAATCCTTGCCGAATCGATCATTCTGGCGACGGGCGCCAAGGCGAAGTGGCTCGGCCTGCCCAGCGAGGACCAACTCAAGGGCTATGGCGTCTCGGCCTGCGCCACCTGCGACGGCTTTTTCTTTCGGGGCAAGAAGGTGATCGTGGTCGGTGGCGGCAACACCGCCGTAGAGGAGGCGCTTTATCTCTCGCAGATCGCCGCCGAAGTGACCGTAGTCCATCGCCGCGAGTCCTTTCGCGCCGAAAAGATCCTTATCGATCGTTTGTTCGCTCGCCCCAACGTCTCCGTTCGTTGGAACCGCGCGGTCGATCAAATCCTGGGCGGCGGGACTCCGCGCGGGGTGATCGGCGCGTTGCTGCGCGACGTCGGCACGGGCTCTATCGAGGAAATCGCCGCGGACGGCGTATTTGTCGCAATCGGACACGAGCCCGCAACCGAACTCATACGCACACAACTGGCGTTGAAACCGGGCGGCTACGTCAAGACAGCCGCGAATTCGACGGTCACCAGCGTTGAAGGCGTGTTCGCCGCAGGCGATGTCGCCGACGACGTATTCCGCCAAGCTGTCACTGCGGCTGGGCTCGGCTGCATGGCGGCGCTCGAGGCCGACCGCTGGCTGGCGAGCCGGGAGATCGTGTGAGCGACTGCTCGCCCGTCGAGCATTTGTCGCTTTCGTTCACTGCGGTTCTCACGTAATTCCCAAGTCACGAGTGCGCGCAAGCCACAAACGCGCGCGCCTAGGGAGGATGCAAGGTCATGGATTGGGATAAGCTGCGCATTTTCCAGGCCGCGGCCGAGGCGGGCTCGTTCACGCACGCCGGTGAGACGCTTGGCCTTAGCCAATCCGCGGTTAGCCGGCAGGTCGGCGCACTCGAAACCGATCTTGGCGCGCCGCTATTTCATCGACACGCGCGTGGCCTGATTCTCACGGAGCAGGGCGAGACGTTGCTCAAGGCGGTGCAAGACGTTTCCATCAAGCTCGAAGCGGTGCGCAGCCGGCTGATCGATAGCAGGGATCGGCCGCATGGCGATCTCCGGGTGACGACGACGCTGGCGCTCGGCGCGAATTGGCTATCATCGCGGCTTGGCGAATTCGTCGAACTGTTTCCTGAGGTGAAGTTGCACCTGCTGCTGTCCGATGACGAACTCGACATCGGCATGCGCGAGGCCGACGTAGGTTTACGGCTGCGCGAACCGCTGCAACCTGATCTGATCCGACGGCGGTTGTTCACCGTCCATTTCCACGCCTACGCCTCCGCGGACTACCTCAAGAAAAGCGGTCAGCCGCGCACCATCGACGACCTCGACCAGCATCGTTTGGTGGCGTTCGGCGCGTCCACCGCAACCCATTTCCTCTACGATCTGAACTCTTTGCTGACAGTTGGGCGCGAGCCGCGCAACCCGCGCCTGCCACATATCTCAATCAATAATCTCGGCGCTATTATCCGCGCGGTCGAACACGGCGTGGGCATTGCTGTGCTGCCGGACTATTGCGTTGCGCCCAATTCCGGACTGGTTCGTCTTTTGCCGCAGGCGGATATGCCGGAGATGGACTGCTTCCTGGTTTATGCCGAGGAAATGAAAAACGTCGCGCGGGTCCAGGCGTTTCGGGATTTCCTGGTCTCGAAGGCGCAGCGCTGGCGTTTCTGACGCTATCGTGTCGCCCGCCAGTGAGATAACGCGGCGGGGCCGGGGCGAGCTCCGGGGGAATTTGCATGCATATTCTTGGCGTTCACACCGGTTCGCACGATGCGTCCGCTTGCCTTTTTAACGATTTCGAACTCGTTGCGGCGGTCTCGCAGGAGCGGCTCACCCGGGTGAAAAACTCGGGCGTCAGTCTAGCGTCGCCAATGCCCAATGCATCGATCGACGAGGTGCTTGCGATTGGCGGTATCGCGCGCGATCAGGTCGATGTCGTCTCCATATCGCGCGCGCTGTTCGATCCCCAGGATTTCAGGCTAACCGGTATCGTTGCGCTTGAAGAGGCTTGGCGGCGCGCGCGCAGCGAGCGAGGGCTGCGGCTGCTTGATCGCATGATGCGCAAATCTGGCACGACCGACGCGGCGAGCATTTTCAGCGCCGAAGATTTCCTTGGCCGCCAC